>CAZUJD010000376.1:0-2874 GCA_964620025.1 uncultured Ramlibacter sp.
TGAAGATCAACGACAAGCACATCGAGGTGATCGTTCGCCAGATGCTGCGCCGCGTCGTGGTCGAGAACCCCGGCGAGTCCGGCTACATTGCCGGCGAGCAGGTCGAGCGTTCCGAGATGCTGGACACCAACGACGCACTGCGCAAGGACGGCAAGATCCCCGCGACCTACACCAACCTGCTGCTGGGCATCACCAAGGCATCGCTGTCCACGGACTCGTTCATCTCCGCGGCTTCCTTCCAGGAAACCACGCGCGTGCTGACCGAAGCCGCCATCATGGGCAAGCGCGACGACCTGCGCGGCCTGAAGGAAAACGTCATCGTCGGCCGCCTGATCCCCGCAGGCACCGGCCTGGCCTATCACCAGGCGCGCAAGGCCAAGGACGCCATGGACGAGGCCGAGCGTCGCGCCATTGCGGAGTCTGAAGCCGCCGAACTGGCGACGGCGACCGAAGCCACTGCACCCGACGCTGCTGAAGGCCCTGCGGCCGAGTAAGCCACGCGGCATGCACTGACGCCCTTCGGGGCGTTTGGCCAGTCAGCGCCCCACGACCGCCACACGCGGACGTGGGGCGTTTTCTTTATAGTCGCGCCATGACAGGATCAATTGGCTGGTGGGTCGGCGCGGCGGTGCTGCTGTTCTGGGGGGTGGGGGCCTACAACCGGCTGGTACGGCTGCGCGCCGAAGCATTGATGGCATTCAACGCGCTGGAGGCGCAGTGGATGCGTCACCTGGCACTGGTTGAGGCTGCCGTGCCCTCCTGGTCGCGGCCATCACCGCCTGGCGAGCCGGTGGATGACATCGCGCGGTTGTGGGCGGCGTTGTGCGCAGCGGCGTCGCAGCTGCAAGTGGCGCTGGCGTCCATGCGGCCCCATCCGCTGCAGGCAGAGGCTGCGGCCGCGCTCGGTGCCGCACGGGATGTTCTGGCGACGGCCTGGCAGCGCGTGCAGCAGGATGCCAACGACCTGGCCGGCCCGTCAGTGCCGGCGGCCGTGACCGCCCAATGGCAGCAGCATGACAACGAAACCCATAAGGCCCAGGCGCAGTTCAATGAGGCTGTGGCGCACTACAACGCGGCGATCGCGCAGTTTCCGGCGGTACTGCTGGCCTGGCTGTTCGGCTTCCGGCGGGCCGGCGCCATATAAGCTCATCGCCACAAAGTCGTTGCCCGGGCGCCGGGCTCATGGATACTACCGAGTCACGCTGGACGGGCGCCGCCCTACAGTGACCCACCATCCGACACAACCAGGAGAACCGCCCCATGAAAAACCTCTGGACGACGGCCGCGCTGGTGCTGGCCGCTGCCGGCGCACAGGCGCAAACACCCGACGCGCTGTACATCAGGAGCCTGGCGGCCACCTGCGCCAACTGCCACGGCACGGATGGCCGCGCCGTCAACGGATCCACCGTGCCCACCATCGCGGGCATGCCCAGGGAATACCTGGCGACCCAGCTCAAGGCGTTCAAGGCCGGCACCCGCCCGGCCACCGTGATGCACCAGCTCAGCAAGGGCTACAGTGACGCGCAGATCGAGCAGATCGCCACGTACTTTGCCGCCCAGAAGAAATAACCAGGAGAGTCGCCATGCAAAGACGTTCATTCCTCCAGTCATCCGCTGCCCTGAGCCTGCTGGGCCTGGGCGCCTGCGCCACCACCAGCATCCCGTCCAAGGCCAAGGTGGTGGTGGTGGGTGGTGGCTACGGTGGTGCCACGGCCGCCAAATACATCCGTCTGCTGTCAGACCACAAGATTGATGTGGTGCTGATCGAGCCCAACGAAGCCTTCATTTCCTGCCCCATCTCCAATCTGGTACTGGGCGGCAGCAAGCAGATGGCCGACATCACCACGCCCTACAGCGGCCTGAACCGCAATCACGGCGTGACCGTGGTGAAGGACATCGCCCGGTCGATCGACACGGCCAGGAAAACCGTCACGCTGGGTGGCGGCGCCACCATCGCCTACGACAAGCTGGTGGTCTCCCCCGGCATTGACCTCATGTTCGGCAGCATCGAAGGCCTTCAGGCTGCCAATGCCTCCGGCCAGATCCTGCAGGCCTGGAAGGCCGGGCCCGAGACGGTGGCACTGCGCAAGCAGCTCGAAGCCATGCCTGACGGTGGCGTGTACGCGCTGACCATCCCCGAAGCCCCCTACCGCTGCCCGCCCGGCCCGTACGAGCGGGCCTGCCAGGTGGCCTGGTACTTCAAGAATGCCAAGCCCCGCAGCAAGGTGCTGATCCTGGATGCCAACCCTGACGTCACGTCCAAGGGCGCTCTGTTCAAGAAGGTGTGGGCCGAGCAGTACAAGGGCATCGTCGAATACCGCGGCCAGCACAAGGCCACGGCGGTGGACGCACGCGCCGGCCTGATCAAGTTTGACGTGCAGGAGGATGTGAAGGCCAGCGTCATCAACGCGCTGCCGTCCATGCGGGCCGGCCTGATCGCGGTGCAGACCGGCCTGAACAACCAGGCCAACAACCGCTGGTGCGGTGTCAATTACCAGACCTTCGAATCGACGGTGGCCAAGGACGTGCACGTGCTGGGCGACTCGATCCAGATCGCTCCGGCCATGCCCAAAAGCGGCCACATGGCCAACAGCCACGGCAAGGTGGCGGCCGCCGCCATCGTGGCGCAGCTGTCGGGTTGGGCCGTGAATCCTGCGCCCATGCTGACCAACACCTGCTACAGCTTTACTGACAACAAGAACGTGGTCCACGTGGCAAGCGTCCATGAATACGTGGCGGCGGAGCGAACGTTCAAGACAGTGGCGGGTTCGGGTGGCCTGAGCCCTGCGCCAACGGAACTCGAAGGCGTCTACGCGATGAACTGGGCCCAGAACATCTGGGCTGATAGTTTGACGTAACCCCCCGAAGCGGCCT
>CAZUJD010000377.1:0-2869 GCA_964620025.1 uncultured Ramlibacter sp.
GCCCAGCATCACGGCGCCCATCACCATCATGGCATTGGGGTCGCCCTTGGTGCTGTTGACGAACTGCGCCAGGCCGCCGGCGCCGGCGGCGCCGCCCTTGTTTTCATACTGCACGGCGTCCACCAGCTTGCCGTCCTGCAGGGCGCGGCCCAGAGCGCGGCCGGTGGTGTCCCAACCGCCGCCGGGATTGGCGGGGATCATCATCTTCACGGTAGGCGCGGCCTGCGCCGCAAGGGGCAGGGCGCCCGTGGCGGCCAGTGCAGCCAGTGACTTGAGGAAGGTGTCGCGACGCATGCTTGTCTCCTGTTGTGGGGAAGGTGAGCCTGCATGGTGCGAAGCCAGACTGTCATTCCGCTGTCTATGGGCCGGCTTCGCATGCGGACAAACCCTGAAAGGGCCGGTCCCGCCCAGACTTCTGTCTGCTTCTCTCGCCCGGCACCCCGGCCCATACTGGCCCGACCCAACTCCAGACACTGCGCCATGACCACTACCGCCCATGATCTGCTGGCCGAGTACGGCCAGATTGCCGGCCTTGCTTCGCTTCGATTCGACGATCACGGCTGTGCCCGGCTGCTGTTCGAGGATTCAGTGGCAGTTGACCTTGAAATTGACGAATCCGCCGGCTGCATCCAGGTGTATTCGGTGCTGGGGCCGGTGCCACCGGGTGATCGCGAGCCGCTGTACCGCCGCCTGCTCGAAGGCAACCTGTTTGGCCAGCAGACCGGCGGCGCCCTGCTGGCGGTAGACCCGGTGCGCGAGGAGGTGCTGTTGTGCAGCCGTGTGGACCCGGCCACGGCGAGCGCCAGTGCCCTGGTCACCTGGATGGACAGCTTTGCCGGCGCGGCTGCCGACTGGCAGCGCCGGTTCGCGTCGGGCGACCTGACGGCCACACCCGGTATCGGCGGGGAGCCGCCGTCCGCAGTGCGGTGGTCGGGCCAGTTCGTGGCGGGTTGATCGGGCGCGGGTAGCCCTGCGCCGGGCTCAAAATATGGGCAATTCCATCCATTGGGGCCGGCTCCGGCCAGTGGATACCGTGGTGCATACCCCGGCAGATTCGCCGGACACCAAAGCCACCACCACCGTGGGTATCCCGCAGCGCCCGCGCGTCCAGGTGCTGAATCCGTCGCAATACATGAGCCGCAAAGAACTCCAAAACGTGAGACGTGGCGACAGCCTGGTGGTCCGGTGGCCACGGCTGGAACCCCTGGAGGGCGAGAAGCACTACGAGGCGTTCACGGCCAATGTGCTTGGGGTGCAGAAGACAAAGGGGATAAAGGGCGGCGGATTCGACCTGCATCTGCAGGCCATGCTGCCGGACAAACTGGCGGGCAAGGGCGTGCAAACGGTACTGCGCTTGCCGATCGGCAACGGCAGCATCGAGTCGCAGGGGGGGCCGTACGTGACGCGAATCAGTCTCGGGCCAGAGGCCTCGTCGAATTCGCCTCCCAAGCAGAAGGAGAAGGACCGGCCCGAATTTGCCGCGGGGATTGAGAAAATAGTATCGGACTACATGGGTTTCGTTCCGGTGGAGCAACTCGAGCGCGATGGGTATCTGCGCGTTCCCGCAGATGAACTTCGCTTCCGTGTGGGCTGTGCAGACATGGTGGAGATGCCGGGTTTTGAGGCCGCGGGCAAGGCAATTCCAGTTGTGGGCCAGGCTGCTTCCAGTACGTGGGGATTCGGCAGCGCTGAGGAAAGATTCGAATTCCGCCTACCTTTCCGTCCGGCCGACGTGGGGGGCGCCTGGATCGCCGACGGGCCGGCACTGGATGGCCGTGGGTTTCTGGCAAGCTGGAACGAAGGGGAGTCGGAGCCACCGCAGCTGTGGCGCAAGCCAGGACCTGCCAAGGCCGAGGCGGTGACGCATGAAATGTTCCAGGATTTGAAACCAGGCGACAGATTGCTCGTCCGGGTCCGCTATGAGGCCGGAAACCGGTTTACGGGATTCCACGGCTGCTCGAAGCTTCCGGTCGTGGTCGTGCAACGCACTCCCGACAAGGATTGCGTGCTCGTGTGCGCCACCTGGCGACCGTCGCAGCTCAGGGAGAAGGCATCGCCGCTGCTCGTGGACAGCCTGAAAATACGCAAGCTGACCGCTCCCAGCCTGAGCAGCCCCGGGGAGAAACCGTATGACAACTGTCCCTACGCCGTTGCGCAAGCGCCGAAGGCCCGGTGGTACACGTTCCAGCTGAGGTACTCCCCAGGGGAACTGAGTCACGATCCCTACGGCCAGTGGGACCTGGGCCGGCCTGCGCGAGCCTCGGCCCGGCCATCGTCATCGAGTTCCTCGTCCTCAAGTTCATCCTCTTCGGGTTCGTCCTCTTCGAGCTCGTCGGTGTCCGGCGCCGCCCAGACGTGGCTGGACGACAGCCTGGCCCTGGCATCGCCCGAGGTGCTGGACCTCAGAGGGCTTCTTGCGCTGCCCAATGGCACGGGGGTGCGGGTGCATGGCGAGCAGGCCATGGTGGAGCACAGCAAGTGGGAAGATGGAGACACCGGGTCGATCTGGGTGCGGACCCAGACGCCCTCACGCACGCTCAGCGGCGTCGCCGCCAAGGTGCCGGGCAGGAACGTTTACCAGTTGCGGGTTTCGACCGAGGGGATGCAGGCGTTGGCGCCCGTTCGGACGCACCTGGCCGCTGGCGGCCTGACGCAATCGTCCGGTTCCTCGTCATCGTCAAGTTCCTCCCCCTCCTCAAGTTCATCCATGTCCAGCTGAGGGCGCCGCAGGCCGGATAACCCGCGCTGCCCAAGGGCAGGGCTGCGCCGCCTAAAATGGCCGCTTCACCCTGGGTTCTACCCACTACCCCCCCGATGAACGCCCCCGTCGACGTTTCCTTTTTCGCGCGCGCCGCCAAGCCCATCACCA
>CAZUJD010000378.1:0-2848 GCA_964620025.1 uncultured Ramlibacter sp.
GATGATGGGTGTGAAGCTGGTTTTCCCCGGACCGCACCTGCATCCCGACGATCTGCTGGACCTGATGCGGCTGGAGCCTCCGACGCTGGCCCTGGGCGTGCCCACCATCTGGATGAGCCTGATCCAGACCTACGACGCGGCTCAGGCCGATGGTTCACCCAACAAGGGCCGATGGACGCTGCCGCGCGGCATGAAGTCGCTGGTGGGTGGGGCTGCAGTGCCGGAAGCGCTGATCCGCGCGTTCGACAGGCACGGCATCTGGATCCTGCAGGGCTGGGGCATGACTGAAACATCGCCGGTGTGCACCATTTCGTACCCGCGCGCAGAGTTGCGTGATGCCAGCCAGGACGAGCGCTACCGCCGCGCAGCGATGGCCGGCGTTCCGGTGCCGCTGGTGGACCTGCGTGTGCAGGGCGACGAAGGACCCCAACCCTGGGACGGCAAGAGCGTGGGCGAGATTCAGGTGCGCGGCCCGTTCATCACCGGCTCGTACCACGAGGTACCCGTGGAGGCCGAGAAGTTCTGCGCGGACGGCTGGCTGCGAACAGGTGATGTGGCGTCCGTCGATGAACTCGGCTTTGTGAAGATCAGCGACCGCACCAAGGACCTGATCAAGTCCGGTGGGGAATGGATCAGTTCGGTGGACCTGGAGAACGCGCTCATGGCCCACCCCGCCGTGGCAGAGGCGGCCGTCATTGCGATCCCGGACGAAAAATGGAGTGAGCGTCCGCTGGCCTGTGTGGTGCCAAAGGCAGGGCAGTCTGCGGCACCGCAGGAACTGAATGCCTTGTTGTTGAGCCGCGGCTTCGCCAAATGGCAACTTCCCGAGCGCTACGAGTTCATCGACGCCGTGCCACGCACCTCCACCGGCAAATTCTGGAAGATCAAGCTGCGGGAACGCTTTCCCAGATGAGTCTGGCAGGGCCCTGATAATCAGCGCCCATGCATATTCATATCCTTGGTATTTGTGGGACGTTCATGGGGGGCGTGGCCGCACTGGCCCGTGAGGCGGGACACAAGGTCACAGGCTGTGACGCGGGCGTCTATCCACCCATGAGCGACCAGTTGCGCGCGCTGGGCATCGACCTCATTGAGGGTTTCGGGGCGGACCAGATGGCACTGAAACCCGACGTCTGGGTGGTGGGCAATGTGGTGTCGCGTGCCCGGCAGCCCGACGGGTCGCCCAAATTTCCGTTGATGGAGGCCATCCTGGATGCCGCAGCCCCGTACACCAGTGGCCCGCAATGGCTGGCCGAGCATGTGCTGCAGGGCCGCCATGTGCTGGCCGTGGCCGGCACGCACGGCAAGACCACCACCACATCCATGCTGGCCTGGGTACTGGAGCATGCGGGGCTGCAGCCGGGCTTCCTGGTCGGTGGTGTACCGATGAATTTTGGCGTTTCCGCCAGGCTTGGCGCCCTCACGCTCCCCGCTTCGCATGGTTCACAGCCCTCCGGGGGGGCTGTCACACCTTGGGGCGACCCGGCAGGGGGACGGCCCGGCGTCTTCGTCATCGAGGCCGATGAATACGACACGGCCTTCTTCGACAAGCGAAGCAAGTTCGTGCACTACCGTCCACGCACCGCCGTGTTGAACAACCTCGAATTCGACCACGCTGACATCTTTGACAACCTGGCTGCCATCGAGCGGCAGTTCCATCACCTGGTGCGTACGGTTCCGCCGTCCGGGCGCGTCGTGGTCAACGGGCTCGAAGAAAGCCTGGCCCGCGTGCTGCACGCGGGCTGCTGGAGCGAGGTCCGCAGCTTCGGCGCAGCGGTCAGCGACTTTTGCGCCAACGGTGAACCTGATGCGTTTGACATCGTGCAACGCGGCACGGTGGCGGGACGCGTGCAGTGGGAGCTCAGTGGCGTGCACAACCAGCTCAATGCCCTGGCTGCGGTTGCGGCGGCCGATCATGTTGGTGTGCCGACTTCCGTGGCGGCGGACGCGCTGGGCCGCTTCCAGAATGTGCGCCGGCGCATGGAAGTGCGCGGCACGGTCAATGGCATCACGGTCTATGATGACTTCGCCCACCACCCCACGGCCATTCGCACCACGGTGGACGGGCTGCGCCGCAAGGTGGGGCCGGCGCGCATCCTGGCGGTGTTCGAGCCGCGCAGCAACACCATGAAGCTGGGCACCATGAAAGCCCAGTTGCCCTGGAGCCTGGAGCAGGCCGACCTGTCGTTCTGCCACAGCGGCGGCTTGGGCTGGGACGCCATGGAAGCCATGGCCCCAATGGGCGGGCGAGCCCAGGTGGCTGACACCATTGATGGCGTGCTGGCGCAGGTGGTGACAGCGGCCCGGCCGGGCGACCATGTGCTGTGCATGAGCAATGGCGGGTTTGGCGGCATTCACGCCCGGCTGCTGAAGGCGCTGGAATCCCTCCCGCACAGACCTCAGTAAGTGATTGCCATGGCCGGCACGTCCACATGGACGACCGGCTTGGCCAGCGCTGCGCTGGACGCACGGGCATATTCCCCCGCCCATTTGCTGTCTGCAAACACCGCGCTGCCAGCGGCCTGCGCAACGCACAACACCTTGTCGGCTATCAGGACCTTGCCCGTTGGGCGCAGGGGTTCGCAGCCCAGACGCGTGAACTGTTCGTCCAGCCACCAGCGGGCCACGTCATGTGGCATGGGCTGGACCTCGTCCAGATCAAAGCGCAGCTGGGCGCCATCGGCAAGCTTGACAGTGACTTCACTGCGCATGGGAAACCTCCGTTCAGAAAGCCCTGAGCGGTTCCGCGTCGTGCGCGATGGGAACTTGCCCGGAGCTTGCGTGCAGCTTGCCGCGCCCGGCGGCAGGCTGCTATCCCGTCAAACCCGCAAATCCTGACGTACCGGTC
>CAZUJD010000379.1:0-2827 GCA_964620025.1 uncultured Ramlibacter sp.
GCTGGCCCATGGTGCCCTCCACCTCGGGGTGGCCCTTGTGGCCGATCATGATGAATTCGTAGCCCTCTTTGGCGAGCTTGGCCACTTCCACATGCACCTTGGTCACCAGCGGGCAGGTGGCGTCGAACACCTCAAAACCCCGTTGCGCCGCTTCCTGCTGGATCGCCTTGCTCACGCCGTGGGCGCTGAACACCAGCGTGGCGCCAGGCGGCACGTCGGCCAGGTCCTCGATGAAGATCGCGCCCTTGGCCTTGAGGTCATTCACCACATAGGTGTTGTGCACGATCTCGTGGCGAACATAGATGGGTGCGCCAAACTTGGCAATCGCGCGTTCCACGATCTCGATGGCGCGGTCCACACCCGCGCAGAAGCCACGCGGCTCGGCCAGCAGGATTTCCATTTGCGGGCTCAGCAGGCTCATAGGACACCGATCACATGGACTTCAAACGTCACCGGCTTGCCGGCCAGCGGGTGGTTGAAGTCAAACAGCACGGCGTCAGCGCGGCCATCACCATCGCCGTCCTTGCCCACCTGCTGCACGGCGCCAGCATAGCTGCCCATGCCGTCCGGCGTGGGGAACTGCACCACGTCGCCCACCTGGTATTGCTCGTCGGGGTCGCCCATTTCATTGAGCAGCTTGCGCGCCACCCATTGCTGCATGTCGGGGTTGCGTTCGCCAAACGCTTCGCCCGCGGGAATGTCAAACGTGGCGCGCGCGCCTTCTTCGAGCCCGATCAGGCGCTGCTCCATGGCCGGTGACAGCTCGCCCGTGCCCAGCGACAGCGTGGCCGGCTTGTCGTGAAAGGTGTTGATGATGTCGCCGCCCGGCCCGGCCAGACGGTAGTGCAGCGTGAGGAAAGATCCCGCCTGCACGCGGGGTGGGTTGGATGCCATGGAACTCTCTATAAACTGGCCCCCATTGTAGAAACCCCGGCTTTTCACGTCCGCCCATGCGACTCAAAGACCTTCCCGCCGACGCGCAGCCGCGCGAAAAGCTGCTGGCCCGCGGCGCAGCTGCCCTGGGTGACGCCGAGCTGCTGGCGCTGATCCTGCGCACCGGCATGGCCGGCAAGGGCGTACTGGCCCTGGCCCAGGAACTGCTGGACGAATTTGGCGGCCTGGCTGGCCTGCTGAACACCGGCGCGGACGACCTCAAGCGCATCAAGGGCCTGGGCGGCAGCGCCAAGCGCGCCGAGCTGGTCGCCGTGCTGGAGCTGGCCCGGCGCGCCGTGGCCCAGCGCCTGCGCGAGCGCGAGGTGTTCTGCACACCCGGTGCCGTCAAACATTACCTGCAGCTGCATCTGGGCGCGCGCCAGCACGAGGTGTTTGCCGTGCTGTTTCTGGACACACAGAACCGGCTGCTGGCACTGGAAGAAATGTTTCGCGGCACGCTGTCGCAAACCAGCGTGTACCCGCGCGAGGTGGTGCTGCGGGCCCTGCACCACCAGGCCGCAGCCGTGGTGCTGGCGCACAACCACCCCAGCGGCTGTGTGCAGCCCAGCCGTGCCGACGAGGCACTCACGGGCACCCTGAAGGCCGCACTGGCACTGGTGGACGTGCGGGTGCTGGACCACGTGATCGTGGGCGCAGGCGAAGCGCTGTCGATGGCAGAAAAGGGGCTGGTATGAACTGCGCAGAAAGCCGCCCATGAAGATCCAGTCACTGCAGGACCTGAAACTGGTTCAGAAAAAGCTGGCCGAGCAGCAAAAGCTGGCCGCAGCGCAGGAAGCCGCCCGGCAGGAAGCCGAGCGGCGCCGCCGCGCCGAGGAAGACCTGTTCAAACGGGCGGCCGGGGCCGTCAAGCCCATCCGTCAGCCCCCGCGTGTGCCGCTGGCCGCGGAACAGCCCGCCCCGATTCCGGTGCAACAGCAGCTGGATGACCAGCGCGTGCTGCTGGAAAGCCTGAGCGACGAGTTTGACGCCAGCACGCTGCTGGACGTGGACGATGCCATGAGCTTTCGCCGCCCGGGCATCGGCACCGACGTGACGCGCAAGCTGCGCCAGGGGCACTGGAGCATCCAGCGCGAACTGGACCTGCACGGCCTGCGCCGCGACGACGCCCGCGAAGTGCTGGGCGCGTTCATCCGCGACGCGCACAAGCACGGGGTGCGATGCGTGCGCGTGGTGCATGGCAAGGGCCTGGGTTCACCCGGCAAGGTGCCCGTGCTCAAGGGCAAGGTGCACAGCTGGCTGATCCAGAAAAACGAAGTGCTGGCCTTCGTGCAGGCACGCGCCGACGAAGGCGGCGCCGGGGCCGTGGTGGTGCTGCTGTCGCCGTCGTCCTGACGGGACTCAGACGTTGGTGTTGCGCATCCAGTCGGCCGTCTGGAAAAAGCTGTTGCGCAGCCGGGCACGCAGGTCTTCGGGCACGCCGGTCTCGCCCATGGCCTGGTCCATGCAGGCCAGCCACTGGTCGCGCTCCCTGATGCCGATGGCAAATGGCAGGTGGCGCGCACGCAGCATGGGGTGGCCAAAGCGCTCGGTGTAGTGCTGCGGGCCGCCCATCCAGCCGCACAGGAACCAGAACAGCCGCTGGCGCGCATTGGCCAGGTCGCTGCCATGGGCCGCCCGCAACGCCGCGTAGCCAGGCTCCAGGTCCATCAGGTCGTAAAAGCGCTCGGTCAGCGCCTTGATGCGGTCTTCGCCACCGATCCATTCAAAGGGGGTGGCGAAAGCGGGTTTTTCTTCAATGTTCATGGTTGTCGTCGTTTTACTCTGCCGCCCGGCGCAGCGTGTCCATGACCGGCCGGTTGAGCACCTCGCGCAGGCCCCACCAGCCAGCAGCCAGCGCCCTCAAGACACCCCCCAGACCACCGACCAGCAGCAC
>CAZUJD010000380.1:0-2818 GCA_964620025.1 uncultured Ramlibacter sp.
TACCGCATGGGCCTGGGCCACCGCTACGGCCGGCGCATGCAGACCATCTCGGGCATCCACTACAACTGGTCACTGCCGGGGGTGACCAGCAGCCAGTATTTCGCGCTGATCCGGAACTTCCGCCGCCATGCGTTTTTGCTGCTGTACCTGCTGGGCGCGTCGCCCGCCGTATGCCCCACCTTTGTGGCCGGGCGCCAGCATGAGCTGCAAGCGCTGGGCGAACATGCACTGCACATGCCGTATGGCACCTCGCTGCGCATGGGCCGGCTGGGCTACCAGAGCGATGCCCAGGCCTCGCTGGCGGTGAGCTACAACGGACTGGAAGGCTACGCCGCATCACTGCATGAAGCCCTGACGCGACCCTACCCCGCCTATGAGGCCGTGGGCATCCGCAATCCCGGCGGCGACTACAACCAGCTGGCCACCACGCTGCTGCAGATTGAAAACGAGTTCTACGGCACCATCCGGCCCAAGCGCGTGATCTTTCCGGGCGAACGCCCGCTTCACGCGCTGCGCGAACGCGGCGTGGAATACGTGGAAGTGCGACTGCTGGACCTGGATCCGTTCGTGCCCATCGGCATCACCGCGCAGAGCCTGCGCCTGCTGGATGTTTTCCTGCTGCACTGCCTGCTGGCCGACAGCCCCGACGACACGCCCGCAGAAATCGCCGAGCTGAAGAACAACCAGCACCTGACGGCCGCACGCGGGCGTGAGCCTGGCCTTTCGCTGTTGCGCAACGGGCGCGAGGTCAAGCTGGTGGACTGGGGTGTCGAACTGATTGACGCGTTTGGCCCCATTGCCGCGCGCCTGGACGAAGTGCACAACACCCAGGACTACAGCGGCGCCGTGGACGCGGCGCGTGCTGCCCTGGGCAACCCGGACAGCCTGGCGTCGGCCCGGGTGCTGGCGCAGATGGCCAGCCGGCACGGCAATTCGTTCGTGAGCTTTGCCCGCGCGCAATCGCTGCAGGCACGTGAAGTGCTGCGCAGCCTGCCCTTTGCGCCCGACCTGCAGGCCCGCTTCGAGGCCATGGCTGCGCAGTCGGTGCGCGACCAGCAGGCAATCGAAGCCAATGACAGCCTGCCGTTTGAGCTGTATCGCCAGCAGTACGTTTCGCCCGAGCGGCTGGTGCCCCGGCGCGAAGTGGCGGTGGCCTGATGGCAGGCGCCGCTGCCAGTCTGGCCCTGCTGGCCGAAGCCGCCGCGTTTGCGCAGGAGCACGAGGTGCCCTGGCCACGCGATCCGCACGCGCCACCCGTCCCCGGCCAGATACCGTTTGGTGTGCACCATGAAGACCCGCCGCCATGGAACCGCCTGCGCGGCCCGGTCCATGCGCGGGGACCGGTATCCGGTGTGGTGTGGCAAGGCGCTCAGGAGCTGATCGCCTGGGGCGAACCCGACCGCGCCGACCTGACCTTCAGTGTCGCCAAAACCTGCCTGGCCCTGCTGGCCGGCGTGGCCCAGGCACGCGGGTTGCTGCCTGACGTGAACGAGCCCGTGGTGCGCCGTGTGCGCGGCATCGGCTTTGATGATGAGCACAACGCCCGTGTGACCTGGGCCCACCTGCTGGAGCAGACCAGTGAATGGTCGGGCAGCTGCTTTGGCATGCCCGACCAGGTGGAACACCACCGCCATGTATCGCACGACCCCAAGCCGCCCACCGGCCGCAAGGGCGAAGCCCGTGTGCTGGGTGGACCTGGCACCTACTGGGAATACAACGACGTGCGCATCAACCAGCTGTCACTGGCGCTGCTGCACCTGTTCGGCCGCCCGCTGCCCGAAGTGCTGCGTGAATCAGTGATGCAGCCCATCGGGGCCAGCGACGGATGGCAGTGGGTGGGTTATGACGATGCCTGGGTAGAGCTGAACGGACGGCGCGTGCAATCGGTGCCGGGGGGTACACATTGGGGCGCGGGCCTGTCGGTCAGTGCTCGCGACCAGGCGCGGCTGGCCCAGCTGGTGCTGCAAGGCGGTGCCTGGGACGGCGCGCAGATCGTGCCCCAGGCCTGGGTGCGGCGCATGCACGAGCCCTGCGCGCTGGCGCCGTTTTACGGCTGGCTGACCTGGCTGAACCACGACGGCCGCACCTTCCCCGGTGCATCCACACAGGGCGTGTACATGGTGGGCGCCGGCGGGCATTACATCTGGACCCTGCCCGAACACAACGCCGTAGCGGTGGTGCGATGGCTGAACCCGCCGCGCGCCAGCGCCTTCATGGCCCGCGTGTCGCGGGCCCTTCAGGCTTAGGCAGCGGCAGGCGACAGCGCCTTGCCCACCTCGTTGGCGCCCTGGGCACTGCCGCTTTGGGGCACCATCTCGCCGGCCCGGTCGGTCACCTCGGCCAGGCGCACAGCGAGCTCCCCGGGCACGTGCGGACCGGTGCCAATATGCACGCCCTGCGTCAGTGTGATGTGGGCGGCCTCGAACGTGCCGGCGCCCGCGCACAAGACGGTGCGCGTAGGTGCCGCCTCGCTGGCCATGACCAGCATGGCGGGTACCACGGCGGCCGGGTCCAGCGCACGCAGCACGTCTTCGGGCATGAGGCCTTCGGTCATGCGGGTGGCTGCGGTGGGGGCCAGACAGTTGACCCGGATGTTGTTCTTCTCGCCCTCGATCGACAGCGTCTGCATCAGTCCCACCAGCGCCATCTTGGCCGCGCCGTAGTTGGCCTGGCCGAAATTGCCATACAGGCCGCTGGACGAGGTGGTCATGACGATGCGGCCGTACTTTTGCGCCGTCATCACCGGCCACACGGCCTTGGTGCAATGCACAGCGCCCATCACGTGCACGTCCATCACCAGGCGGAAATCGGCCAGGTC
>CAZUJD010000381.1:0-2815 GCA_964620025.1 uncultured Ramlibacter sp.
GGCCGATGGCGCGGAACACGTCCTGCATGGCCGGTGCCTGGCCCAGCATTTCGGGGGCCGCGGCCATGCGTTCTTCGGCCACTTCCTCGCGCTGGCTTTCCTCCACAGCGCGGCGGATCAGTTCCACGGCCTTGGGCAGGTCAAACGGCTTGGGCAGGTATTCAAAAGCACCGCCCTGGAAGGCCGACACGGCGCTGTCCAGATCCGAGAACGCGGTCATGATGATGACCGGCAGGCCGGGGTGTTTTTCCTTGACCTTGGACAACAGGTCCAGGCCCGATCCACCGGGCATGCGGATATCGCTCACCAGGATCTGCGGGCCGTCCTCGTCGGTGCCGGCGTCCAGCGCGGCCAGTACTTCCCGGGGGTTGGTAAAGCTGCGCGTGGGCAGGTCTTCACGCAATAGCGCCTTTTCCAGCACAAAGCGGATGGACTGGTCATCGTCAACGATCCAGATCGGCTTCATACAGTGCCCGCCCGGCCGCCCGAAGGGCACTGGCTACCCCCAGCGGGGGCTGCGAACGCAGTGAGCGTGGGGGCTGTCATATTTTTTGTCACCTCAGGTCAGACTTCGCGTGAATAGCTTCATGGCAACGGAATCAATATCTTGAAATCCGTCCTCCCGGGAACGCTGTCGCACTCGATCAGGCCATGATGCTGCTGCACGAAGGTTTGCGCCAGCGTCAGCCCCAGGCCGGACCCGCCTTCACGCCCTGAGACCAGGGGATAGAAGATGCGGTCCTTGATCGAGTCCGGCACACCGGGCCCGTTGTCGATGACATGCAATTCCAATGCCAGTCGGTACCGCTGTTTACCGAATGTCACCTGCCGGGCAATACGCGAACGAAACACCAGTTGGGCATCGCCTGCTGCAATGCGCTCGGACAAGGCCTGGCAGGCGTTGTGCGCAATGTTGAGCACCGCCTGGATCAGTTGCTCCCGGTCGCCGCGAAACTCGGGGATGGAGATGTCGTATTCGCGCACGACTTTCAGTCCTCGGGGGAACTCGGCCAGGATCAGCGAGCGCACACGCTCACAGACCTCATGGATGTTCACGTCGCCCACCACATGGGGCCGGCGGTGCGGCGCCAGCAACCTGTCCACCAGGGTCTGCAGGCGGTCAGCCTCGTGGATGATCACCTGGGTGTATTCGGTCAGGCTCGCATCGATTTCCAGTTGCAGCAGCTGGGCTGCGCCACGAATGCCGCCCAGGGGGTTCTTGATTTCATGGGCCAGGTTGCGGATCAGTTCCTTGTTGGCCTGCGCCTGGTCGATCAGTCGTTCTTCGCGGTCCTGCTTGGCCTGCTGCTCCAGTGGGAGCAGCTCCACAATGATTTCCCCGGGCCGCTCGGTCTGGGCCACGATGACGTGCACCGGCAACGGGTCGTGGTTCAGACGCTTGAGCCAGGCGTCGTAGCGCAGCGCAGCAAACTCGTTGCTGCCCGCGCCTTCAAGGGCGTTTTGCAGGATATGCGGCTCGGTAAAGCAGTCTGACAACTGCGAGCCTTCGATCGTGCGGCGCGAGGTGCCCAGTGCGTCTTCCAGGGCAGAGTTGGCAAAAAGGACAGCGCCGTCGGTCCGCACCACCGCCACCAGCGTGGCAAGCAGGTCAAAGGACGGGAAACGCTGTATGACGGGGGAGCGTGTGGCGGTTTTCAAGCCGCCTATTTTGTCCCAGCTGCACCGCCTGCGCGGCCCAGTTCACGCCGGATGCCGGCAATATCGCTGTCATTGCGGGCAATGCTGGCCTTCAGTTCGGCCACGCGGTCCAGGTACTTCTGGTGGTTGCGGGCTTCAGGGCCCTGCTTTTCGGGTTCGCCGTTGTTGTATTCCTTGAGCAGCTCGGCGCGGCGGGCCTCGGCCTTTTTGAGCTCGGACTCCAGGATGGCACGGGCATCGTTGTCGCGGGCGCGCTGCTCGGTGTTGTCCACCCGCTGGGTGGCCTGGGGCGCATTGGCCACACGCACTGCCGCACCAGGCGCGGCGCTGACGCGCGTGCCTTCGACGACGGTCACATTGCCACCTTCAACCACCTTGCAGCCGCGAGCCTGCGCTTCACTGGCGTTGTTGGTGTATTCGTTGCCGCAACGGAAGATCCGGCTTTGCGCAAAGCTGTTTGCTACCAGAAACATAGCAAGCAACGGGATCAATACAGGGTACTTCATGCTTTCTCCTCGCATCACGGAAATGCAGGGACGGTCTGCCAGTATGCGGCAATCGGCTTCATTTTCAAAATACGCAGGTATATCCCTGTTGCTGCCCCAATGAAAAAGGACGGCTTGCGCCGTCCTTTCTGTCCTTAAGGCTGTATGAAATTACAGCGAGTAGTACATGTCGTATTCCACCGGGTGGGGTGCCATGCGGAAGCGCGTGACTTCCTGCATCTTCAGCTCGATGTAGGCGTCCAGCATGGAGTCGGTGAACACGCCACCCTTGGTCAGGAAGCCGCGGTCCTTGTCCAGGTAGTCCAGGGCCTGATCCAGGCTGTGGCACACGGTCGGCACCTTTGCGTCTTCTTCCGGGGGCAGGTGGTACAGGTCCTTGGTGGCGGCTTCGCCCGGATGGATCTTGTTTTCCACGCCGTCCAGACCCGCCATCATCAGGGCCGAGAAGGCCAGGTACGGGTTGGCCGAAGGATCGGGGAAGCGCGCTTCGATGCGGCGGCCCTTGGGGTTGGCCACGAACGGGATGCGGATCGAAGCCGAGCGGTTGCGGGCGCTGTAAGCCAGCTTCACGGGGGCCTCGAAGCCAGGGACCAGACGCTTGTAGCTGTTGGTGCCGGGGTTGGTGATGGCGTTCAGGGCACGGGCGTGCT
>CAZUJD010000382.1:0-2809 GCA_964620025.1 uncultured Ramlibacter sp.
GCGTGTAGTCCACCGGGTGGAACACCCCGTTGCCCACACCGGCCAGAATGGAAAACGCAGCCAGCATCCAGTAGCTGGTGCTGATGGCGAAACCAAACGCGGCCAGCCCCAGCAGCGCCAGCCCGGCAAACAGAATGGGACGCGGGCCATGGCGGTCCACCAGGAAGCCCGACGCCGCCTGCACCGCGCATGACACCACGAAGAACAGCGTCATCAAAAACCCCAGCTCGGTGTAGCTGGCGTTGAACTCGTCCTTGAGCCAGGGGAACAGCGGCGCCAGCAGGAGCTGGCTGTAGTGGCTGATCATGTGGGCCAGGCCCACCAGGCCAATGACGCTGGCGTCCCGGCGCAGGCCGGAGCCACCGGACGAAGGGTTCAGGGCAGCGGTGTTCATGGGCCGTATCGTAGTATCGGGGTGGCTTGCTGAAACACGACGAAACGCCATGTTTCAGCGAAAATCAGCCAAACCTTTCCCGCCCCCTCCATGCCCAGAACCCAGCGCCCGCGCCTCACCCCCGTGGGTGACACCGACCCGTTTCGCCCCAGCCGCGAACGCCCCGTTCGCGTGCGCGCGCGCAGCATGGCGGCGGACACCCACTTTGAGCCGCACCACCACGCCTGGGCCCAGTTGGCCTACAGCGCCAGCGGCATGCTGCAGGTGATCGCCGCGCGCAGCCCCGATGCGCTGGACGAGGTGACCTACATCGTGCCGCCGTCGCGCGCCGTGTGGATCGCCCCCGGTGCACGCCATGCCATCCATGTGCTGGAGGCAGCCGAATTCCGCACGCTGTACATGCACCCCAGCGTCACGCCTGCTGGCTGGCAGGGCTGCCGCATGATTGTGGTGAGCGCGCTGCTGCGCGAGCTGATCCCCGCGCTGGACGCGCACAGCGCCCCGTTGGCGCCGCAGCGCGAAGCTGCGCTGACCCAGCTGGTCATGGACGAGATCACCCATGCCGATACCCAGCCGCTGGGTGTGCCCATGCCGCACCCGCAAAACGGCGACAAGCGCCTGCGCGCGCTGTGCGAAGCCGTGCTGCGCGCACCCGCCGAACGTGCCACGCTGGCCGGATGGGCCGCCGACACCGGCGCCAGTGAACGCACCGTGGCGCGGCTGTTTCGCGACGAGCTGGGCACCAGCTACCAGCAGTGGCGCCAGCAGGTGGTGCTGGCCCATGCGCTGCCGCTGCTGGCGCGTGGCACACCCGTGAGTCTGGTGGCCGCGGCCAGCGGCTATGCCAGCGACAGCGCCTTCACTGCAATGTTCAAGGCTGCCATGGGCGAACCGCCCAGCGCGTTCCAGTGCCGCAGTAACTGACGGCGCGGCTCACGCCGCCTCAACTTCCTGCGCCCGATGCTCCATCGCCAGACGCGCGACCTCGCGCAAGACAGGTTGCACGGCCGCCTCTTCAGGCTCTGGCGACGCCAGAGGTTCCAACAGCGCCGCCGCATGCCAAAGACCCAGCATCAGACAGGCGGCGCGGATGCGCACGACGGCATCCTGACCCGGCATCGTCGGCGTCACAGCCAGCGCCTGTGCGTCGGCCCCGAGCACTTCCAGCAGGTGCGTGAATTCACCCATATCGATGCGCAGACGCCGGCAGGCCAGATGCGCCCCCTCCCGGCGCTGGGCCAGCGTCTGGCGCATGACCCGCTCCACCGTCAGACGCGTGTCCACGACGTTGAACGGCTTGAGGATATAGCCAGCGGCGCCCCGGCTGACCGCAGCCGCCACGGTAGCCCGGTCGGCCACCGACGAAATCAGCACGAACGGCAGTGACGCCAGCACAGGATCGCGACGGACCCGATCTATCAGCCCCAGCCCGTCTAGACCAGGCATCTGGATGTCGCTACAACAGACCGTGGGGCGCAACCCGTCCTGCAGCAGGCGCCAGGCTTCCTCGCCATCTTCAGCCTCCACGATCTGGGTCGGCCCCAGCGTGGCCAGCAGGCCGCCCAGCATCAGGCGGGATACGGTGTCGTCGTCAACCACGAGTACTTTCATGGGAACCGCATATAGTTATTAATTCCCAGGGCTATCGACGCCACCCGTGAAAACTTGAGCGGCGGTTCATGCCTCAGGCCCAGAGCGCGTGCATCGCGGATGCGAATGCATCTCGAAGCGACCGCCCTCCCGGGGCCACAGCCTTGCCTGCGACGTACGTGGACAGCAGCCCGGCATCGGGACTAGAGAACATGCAGGCGTCCAGCACGAGTCCGCGCGGCATGCCTACCAGCGCCGACGACACGGCGTCCAGCACCACGAAGTCGGAGCGCTGGCCCGGTACGATGCCACCCAACGCCGCGCCGGCCGCACCTGAACCCCCGGCCATGGCACCTCCCAGCAGCATGGCAGCCGTGCTGACCAGGCCGTCCCCCTGTGTAACCGTGCGCGCCACCATGCAGGCGGCCACGTTGCGCTGGCGTAGCGTCAGGCGCTGCGAGTATTCGAGCAGGCGAAACTCCTCCATCGCGCGGCGCGTAATGTGGCTGTCCGACCCGACACACCAGCGCCCACCCAGGCCCAGCCAGCCGGTGTAGTCGAACACGCCGTCACCAAGATTGGCCTCGGTCGTCGGACAGATCACGATAGACGCGTCGGCGGCCCGCAGGCCCTTCAGTTCGTTGGGCGTGGTGTGGGTGGCATGCACCAGGTTCCAGCGGGCGTCCACGCCCACATGGTTCAGCAGCCATTCGATCGGGCGCTGGCCGTGTTGGGCCAGGCAGTCGTTCACCTCCTGCACCTGCTCTGCTATGTGGATGTGCACGGGCCAGCCCGCTGCCTTGGCAGCCTGCGCAGCCTCGGCCA
>CAZUJD010000383.1:0-1984 GCA_964620025.1 uncultured Ramlibacter sp.
GCGCGCCAGGACCGATCGACGGCGGCCTGTCGAGCACGGTGCTGCTCAATCCCGTGATCACCCCGCTGGGCGATGAAGAAGAAGAGGGCTGGGAGGGTTGCCTGTCCGTGCCGGGCCTGCGCGGCCAGGTGCCACGCTGGGCGCGCATCCGCTACACCGGATTCGATCCTTACGGTGAACCCATTGACCGGGTGGCCGAAGGTTTTCACGCCCGTGTCGTGCAGCATGAATGCGACCACCTGGTCGGCAAGCTGTACCCCATGCGCATCCGCGACTTCACCCAATTCGGCTACACAGACGTGCTGTTTCCCGGTCTGGATGCCGGTGACGACGACTGAAACCCGGCCTGATCCCGGCTACCAGACCCGGCTCGAAACAGTCCATGGCACAGGCGCAGACCTGACGGTGCGCTCGCTGCTGGACCGCCAGCAGTTCCACGATCCGCAGGGTGCTGCTGCGGCACTGGGCATTTCTTCGGCCAGTTGGCCGCTTTTCGGCCTGTTGTGGCCCACAGGCCGTGTGCTGGCCCATGCGATGGTGAGTTTTGAGCTCAAGGGCCGGCGCATTCTGGAAATGGGCTGCGGCCTGGCTCTGGCCAGCCTGGTGATCCATCGGCGGGGCGGCAACATCACCGCCAGCGATTGCCATCCGCTGGCCGAGGCCTTTCTGCTGGAAAACCTTCGCCTGAACGATCTGCCGGCCATGAAGTACCAGTCCGGCCATTGGGACCGAGCCAACCCCGGGTTGGGGCGCTTTGACCTGATCATTGGCAGCGACTTGCTGTACGACCGGAACCAGCCACAGGCGCTTTCCCAGTTCATTGACCGGCATTCAGGCAGCGAAGTCGAGGTGCTGATTGCTGACCCCGACCGGGCCAACCATGGCAGTTTCAGCCGGAAGATGGGTGTTCTGGGCTACAGCCACACCCAGCAACGAGTCACGGCTTTGCCCGATGGTGGCCTCTACAAGGGGCGCATTCACACCTATATGCGGGCGGTTTGACCTATTTCTGTGCTGACGCAAGTATGAGAACTACTTCACATCCGTGTGAATCAATCTGCATGACTGTGTACAAATCCACATTTGTTCATATGTGAAATACTCACAGTTTGCATGCTTACTGAAATATTCATTTTGTTACATTAATATCATCGTGTTGCATAAGGGAGCGGCTACACGCAGTATCCACATAGGGTTTGACTGAACATGGGTTTGGTGTTGGGATTCAAGGGGCTGCCCAGTGCAGAGGTTGGCCTGGTCAGGACGATTGTCCGGTTGAGTTCGATGCTCACCGGGAAGTGGACAGTCACCGACGGCGAAAACTGCGATGTGCTCCTGACCCAATGGCCGGTCAGCGAATTTGACCTTGATACAGCGGCCTCCGTGGTGCCGCTGTTGCCCGCCGGTCAACCCACAGTCGGCCGGGCCTTGCGCAGGCCTATTCGCGCCGAGGAACTGATTGAACTGCTCAACGAAGAGTCAGCCCGTCATGCGGCTGTCTCTCGGGGCAAGCCCGCAGATGCAGATGCGCCTCTGACCACCTCCCAGCCACCGGACCCCCAAACATCCCAAGCACGCCTCAAGCGATGGCCATCCTGGAACCTGCTGAAAGCTGACCGGGCTTATGTGCGCATGGCGACCATGTTGTCCAAATCGAGCATGAGTGCCGAGCGCCTGAGCGAGCTCAGTGGTGTCAAGATCGATGCCTGTGTCGCCTTCATTCGCCACATGGATGCGCAGCAGTTGCTGGTCTGGCAGCCGGCCAATCCTGGGGCTGAAACCAGGGCAGAACCTGCGATTCAGCCGCCTGTTGTGAGGCAGGCGCCACCCACGGGCCTGTTTCACAGCCTGCGGCGCAAGCTCGGCATTCTGCGGGCCTGACAGCTACGCCATGAAGGAATACAAGATCGTCTTCACCGGCACTGCCGGGGCTGGCAAGACAACGGCCATTGGAGCCATCAGCGAAACCGCTGTTGTGTCCACC
>CAZUJD010000383.1:1994-2799 GCA_964620025.1 uncultured Ramlibacter sp.
TGTAGCCAACAACGATCCCTCATTGAAGAAGGCCACCACGACGGTCGGGTTGGACTTCGGACAGATCACGCTGGACGAAGGCAGCCGTGTCCGGCTGTTCGGTACGCCAGGACAGGCACGTTTTGACTTCATGTGGCGCATCCTGGCCAAGGACGCGCTGGGTATCGTGCTGCTGATCGATAACTCCCGACCGGATCCACTGGGTGATCTGGATGTCTACCTGGATGGTTTTGCCGGGGAGCTTCAGTCGATGGCCAGCGTGGTAGGCGTAGGTCGTCACGAGTCTCATCCAGAGCCGGGTATTGATGCCTTTGTCCAGCGGCTTGAAGCGCGTGGTCTCATGTTGCCGGTGCTGCCGGTCGACGTACGACAGCGCGATGACGTGCTGTTGCTGATCGATACCCTGCTGGTCCAGGTCGAAAGCGGACTGCAGGAGGTGGTGCCATGATGCTGCCGGCAGGTGTGCAGGGCGAAGCCCGTAGGGTGGTTGCGGCGATACAGGAGCTCAGTGGCGTTGTGGCGGTAGTGATCGCGACCTCCGACGGTTTTGACGTAGCCAACGTGGTCTCACGCGGGGTGGACGCCGCGCGGGTGGCCGCCATGGCCAGTTCGATCTCCGCGATCGGCGCTGTGGTGGTCCAGGAAGGCCGGCTGACCGAATGCAGCCATGTCACCGTGGGTGCGCCCAATGGTTTTGTCCATGTGGTGTCGGTACCGCGTACGGATGTACAGCTGGTGATCAATGTCATTGCAGACGACCAGGCCCTGCTGGGTCAGGTGGCCTATACGGCTGCCGAGCAGGCAA
>CAZUJD010000384.1:0-719 GCA_964620025.1 uncultured Ramlibacter sp.
ACAGGGCCAGCAACTGCGAGCCCTCGTCCTGCACTTCAATGGCGCCACGGGTGAACGCGTCCAGCTTGGCCAGCGGCGGCTTGCCCTCGACGCGCAGACCCCAGGGCGAATACGGCGTCGGCACGGACACAATGCCCGCCTGCTTGAGCTCCTTTTGCACATCGGCCCGTTTGGCGGTCAACGCGTTCACGCGCAGGTCCAGCGGCGCGCTCTGGCTCAGCGTGTCCACCAGCGGCCAGAAGCCGTCGCCCAACTGGTCCTTCAGCGGCTGCACCAGCCATTCGGGCAGGTTGTGGCGGTGCCGCTCCATCAGGTCGGCGGGATTGATGCTGTCGCATTGGTCAAGCCAGTTTCTTTCCTGGTCGGTCAATGCGCTTTTGAGAAAGTCCCGCGGTCCGTGAAAGCCCAGGATCGCCAGGCGGCGTTCCTTCGGGCCGCTGCCGGACGGCGCGAGGTGGTCAAACAGCAGCTTTTTGCGAAGGACGGTGTAGACCGTTTCCGCCAGGGTGGCGCGCTCGCGCGGACCCAGGGCGCGGTGCTCGCGGAAATAGCGGGACACGACGGAATCGGCGGGGTGCTCAAACCGCAAGGTGAGCGCGACGAGCTCGGCACAGGCGTCGAGCAGGGCTTTAGGATGCATGCGAGTATTGTCCCACTGCCAACCTCCCTGGACCTGCGTCATGAACGAGACCGACTTGCCCGCACTGATTGAAACACCC
>CAZUJD010000384.1:729-2039 GCA_964620025.1 uncultured Ramlibacter sp.
GACGCTGTACCGCGCCCTGTACGGCGAACAGGGCCTGTGGGTGCGCCCGGCGGCCATGTTCAATGAAGAAGTGGTGATCGACGGCGTGCGCCAGCCGCGGTTTGCCCGCGTCGATGCTTCATAGGCCCCGCAACAACGCGGCTATCGCACGCGGATAGATCAGGTGTTCCTGCGTCAGCACGCGTTCACCCAATGTCTGGGCCGTGTCGCCCGCCAGTACCGGCACCACAGCCTGGGCCAGGATCGGCCCATGTTCCAGCGCCGGGGTGACGCGGTGCACTGTGGCACCGGCAACCTGGCAGCCGGCGTCGATGGCACGCTGGTGCGTGTCAAGGCCGGCAAAGGCCGGCAGCAATGACGGATGGATATTCACAAGCCGCCCTTCGTAGCGCGCCACAAACGCAGGCGTCAGGATGCGCATGAAGCCCGCCAGCACCACCAGCGCAGGCTGCCGCCTGTCGATCACGGTGGCCAGCTCGGCATCAAAAGCGTCGCGGGTGGCAAAGCGCTTGTGGTCCACCACCTCGGTGGCAATGAGGTGCTCGCGCGCCAGTGCCAGGCCCGCCGCGTCCGGCCGGTTGCTGATGACGGCCGCCACCTGGGCGCCAAAAGCCTTGCGCCAGTTGTCGCGCTGGGCCGTGCGGACGATCGCTGCCATGTTGGAGCCGCTGCCCGAGATCAGAATCACGATGTTTTTCATTCGGACGGAATTATGACTTTGCGCCCCCTCTCCCCTGTTGAAGCCCGTGTCCTGGGCACGCTCATGGAAAAAGCCCGCACGGTGCCCGACAGCTATCCGCTCACACTGAACATGGTGGTA
Source organism: uncultured Ramlibacter sp. (assembly GCA_964620025.1). Taxonomy (GTDB): domain Bacteria; phylum Pseudomonadota; class Gammaproteobacteria; order Burkholderiales; family Burkholderiaceae_C; genus RAM1. The sequence continues at coordinate 1,550 of CAZUJD010000384.1, forward strand.
TCGGGTTGCAATCAGAAGACCAGCCGCGACCCGCTGATGAGCCTGGACGAGTCCGCAGTGCAGGACGCACTGGATTCACTCAAGTTGTTGAGCCTGGTGTTCGAGTCCAGCGGCAGCCGGGTTGCCCGGTATGAGCACAATTTCCAGCGCGTGGTGGGCGTGCCCGAACAGGCGGCCGCACTGCTAGGCCTGCTGATGCTGCGCGGTCCTCAAACCGCTGGCGAATTGCGCATCAACAGCGAGCGCTGGCACCGTTTCGCGGACATCTCATCAGTGGATGCGTTCCTGGAGGAACTGCAGGAACGCAACGAGGACAAAGGCGGCCCGCTGGTGGTCCGGTTGCCGCGTGCGCCCGGGGCGCGCGAGCAGCGCTGGGCTCACCTGCTTTGCGGCCCCGTCAACCTGGCCACTGCACCGGCCCCCGAGGCAAGCGCGGCCGTGCACACGGATGAAAACAGCCGGCTGGAAGCGCGCATCCGCGCACTTGAAA
>CAZUJD010000384.1:2049-2799 GCA_964620025.1 uncultured Ramlibacter sp.
TGGACATGTCACCACATGGACATGTTGAATCGAACGACCGTGCTTAAACTTGCACAGCACTGGAGACACTCTTATGGATTTGGCATTCACCCCTGAAGAACAGAAATTTCGCGAGGAAATTCGCGCGTGGGTCCAGGAAAACCTGCCCAAAGACATCTCGTACAAGGTTCTGAACGACCTGCACCAGACGCGGGAAGACCTGCAGAACTGGGCCAAGATTCTTGGCAAAAAAGGCTGGCTCGGGCACGGCTGGCCCAAGGAATTCGGCGGTCCGGGCTGGACGGCCGTGCAGAAACACCTGTTCGAGGAAGAATGTGCGCTGGCGGGCGCGCCGCGCGTCGTGCCGTTCGGACCTGTCATGGTGGCGCCGGTGATCATGGCATTTGGTTCACCGGAACAGCAAAAGCGTTTTCTGCCGGGCATCGCCAGTGGCGAGGTCTGGTGGAGCCAGGGCTACAGCGAACCTGGATCAGGCTCTGACCTGGCCTCACTCAAGACCCGCGCCGAACGCAAGGGTGACAAGTACAGCGTCAATGGTCAGAAGACCTGGACCACTCTGGGTCAGCACGGTGACTGGATGTTCAACCTGGTTCGCACCAGCACCGAAGGCAAACCGCAGACGTGTATCAGCTTCCTGCTGCTGGACATGACGTCGCCCGGCGTCACGGTGCGTCCGATCGTCATGCTGGACGGCTGCCATGAGGTGTAAGATGTCTGGTTCGACAACGTCGAAGTCCCCGCCGTAAACCT
>CAZUJD010000385.1:0-2784 GCA_964620025.1 uncultured Ramlibacter sp.
TTCCCGGTCATGGCCATGCCCACCTGTTTCATCTCTTCGGAGCGCGTGCCGCCTATGAAGGCCACCGGGCATTTCAGCGGGTGGCGCCTGAGCAGCCGGTCCAGGTTGTCGGGCAGGGTGTTGTAGATCGCGGTTTCCACGTCGCGGTCGAAGGCCAGCACACGCTGGCCGTCGCGGTCCACGGTGCCGTGGGCGACATAGTCGGCCCGTACCTGGGGGTCCCACCGGGCAAAGGCTTTCTTGTGGCGAAAGTGCTCCAGCACCGCAGGGGCGTCGGGCCAGGTGTTCTTGCGCCTGCGGCTCACTGCGCCGGGCGATACCGAGCCCACCAGTTGCGTGCGCTTGATCACACCCAGCGTGGTGGCGCGCCAGCCACCCAGGATGGGAGAGTCGATCAGCAGTACGCCCCGCGCCAGTTCGGGGTGGCGCGCCGCGCACATCAGGCTCAGGAATCCGCCCAGTGAATGGCCCACCAGCCAGGCCGGTTCGCCCGCCCTGTCGGTTTCGCGCCGGGCCAGGTCGTGCAGCTGCTGCACCATCAGCGGCCAGTTGTTGGTGACGGGGTACCTGGGGTCGTGGCCAAACCTGTCCACTGCCTTGACGGTGTAGCCGCGCGCGCGCAGGCTTTTGAACAGCACGCCGTAGGTGCTGGCGGGAAAGCTGTTGGCGTGGGAGAAGACGATCAGTGACATGGGACGTATTGTCCCGGCTCCCGTGCCGCCAACCTTACCCCATGCTGGCGTGGATCACTTCACGCACCCGCGGGTAGATCTGCTGGTTCCATTTGCGGCCGCTGAACACGCCGTAGTGGCCCACGCCCACCTGGATGTGGTGGGTCTTCATGTAGGGGCGCACGCTGGTGCACAGGTCCTGCGCGGCCACGGTCTGGCCTACGCTGCAGATGTCGTCGCGTTCGCCTTCCACCGTCAGCAGCGCGGTGCGGCGGATGGCGGCGCAGTTGACCTTGCGGCCGCGGTACATCAGCTCGCCGCGGGCCAGGTCGTAGGTCTGGAATACCTTTTCCACCGTTTCCAGGTAAAACTCGGCCGGCAGGTCGTTCACGGCCAGGTATTCGTCATAGAACACGCGGATGACGTTGGCCTGCTCTTCCTCGCCCTGCACCAGATGCTGGTACAGGTTGCGAAACTGCTGCTTGTGGCGCTCCAGGTTCATCGACAGGAAGGCGCTGAGCTGCACAAAGCCGGGGTACACGCGGCGCATGTAACCGGCATGCGGCAGCGGCACATGGCTGATCAGGTTCTGCTCGAACCACTTGATGGGCTTGCTCACGGCCAGCTCGTTGACGGCGGTGGGGTTCACGCGGCAATCCACGGGGCCGGCCATCAGCGTGAGGCTGCGCGGGGTGGCCGGGTGATCGTCCTCGGCCATCAGGGCAGTAGCGGCCAGCGCCGCCACGCAGGGCTGGCACACGGCCACCACGTTCACGCCGGGGCCGATGGCTGCCATGAACTGCATCATGTAGTCGATGTAGTCGTCCAGCCCGAAAGCGCCGTGACGAAGGCTCACGTCGCGGGCGTTGTGCCAGTCGGTGATGTACACGTCATGGTCCTGCAAAAGCGTACGCACCGTCTCGCGCAGCAGGGTGGCAAAGTGGCCCGACAGCGGCGCCACCAGCAGCACCGCAGGCTGCGGACCGGCCGCCGCCTTGTGAAAGCGCAGCAGGGTGCCAAAGGGCAGGGCCAGCACTTTCTGCTCGGTCACGGCCAGGGTGTCCCCGTCCACGGTCACGGCGTCAATGCTGTAGGGCGGGCGCGAATGGGTCAGCCGCATGCGCGAGAACACCTCGCCGGCAGCGGCCATCTTGCGCAGCACCGAGCCTTCGGTCTGGCGCAGCCACAGGGCAGCGCCGGTGTGCTGGGCCAGCAGCCGGAAGGGGGACATCAGGTCGGACTGGGTTTGATAAGCCTGGTACAGCATGTTCTTCCTGACGGATGGGCTTTTGGCCCGGTGCCCCAACTGCAGGCAAGTTATGGGCCAAGCTGGCCCCGTGCCCCGTCGTGGCTGGCGCATGCACTAATCTGGCCCGCAACTTGCTCGATCGTGAGGCAAACAGGAGATAGCATGGCCAAGCCCGTCCTCACGATCAGCAGCAAGAACTACGGTGCCTGGGCCTTGCGCGGCTGGCTCATGGCCCGGCTGGCGGGGCTGGATTTCACCGAAAAGGTGATCCCGCCCGACGACCCGGCCATGAAGGCCGAGATGCTGCTGCTGGCGCCGTCCATGCTGGTGCCATCGCTGCAGCATGGTGGCATCAAGGTCTGGGATACCCTGGCCATCGGCGAATACCTGCACGAAATCAAGCCCAAGGCCGGCCTGCTGCCCGCCGATGCCAAGGCGCGGGCCCATTGCCGCGCGATTTGCGGCGAAATGCATTCGGGCTTTTCGTCCCTGCGCGGCGCACTGCCCATGAACATCAAGGCGCATTTCCCGGGCTTCAAGGTATGGTCGCGCGCCCAGGCCGACATTGACCGTGTGCTGGCCATCTGGAAAGAGTGCCTGGCGGCCTACGGCGGCCCGTTCCTGTTCGGCAAGGTGCCCACACTGGCCGATGCAATGTACGCGCCGGTGGTGACGCGCTTTCTGACCTATGACGTGCCGCTGGACAAGGTGAGCGTGGCCTACTGCAAGCGCATCATGGAACTGCCCGCCATGAAGGAATGGGTGGCAGCGGCGAAGAAAGAGCCCGACGAAATCGACGAACTGGATGCAGAGTTTTGATTCCAGTGCCACCGCGGAACCGGCTTTGCCGGGCCGCTGGTGCCG
>CAZUJD010000386.1:0-2783 GCA_964620025.1 uncultured Ramlibacter sp.
ATGATGTCCTCGGGCGGAAAGCCCACCTCGTCCACCAGGATGCGGTAGGCCCGCGCGCAGATCTCGACCTTGCGCTCGTAGGTGTCGGCCTGGCCCTTTTCGTCAAAGGCCATCACCACGGCGGCGGCGCCATAGCGCTTGACCAGGCCTGCCTGGCGCTTGAACTCATCCACGCCCTCTTTCATGCTGATGGAGTTGACGATGCCCTTGCCCTGGATGCAGCGCAGACCGGCCTCGATCACCTCCCACTTGGAGCTGTCCACCATGACAGGCACGCGGGCAATGTCGGGCTCGCTGGCGATCAGGTTCAAAAAGCGCACCATGGCGGCCTTGCTGTCCAGCATGGCTTCGTCCATGTTGATGTCGATCACCTGGGCGCCGTTTTCGACCTGCTGGCGCGCCACGGCCAGGGCCTGCTCGAATTCGCCGTTCAGGATCATTCGGGCAAACGCCTTGGACCCGGTGACGTTGGTGCGCTCACCGATGTTGACGAACAGGCTGCCGGGATCGACACGCACCGGCTCCAGGCCGGAAAGCTTCATGGAAGGGGGGGACTGATCGGGCATGGCTCACCTTGCAGGGGGTTACACAGGTGAGCGCGGTTGGGTTCACTCAAGCCTGACCGGGAATGAACAGGCCCTGGGCATGTTCCGGCTGCAGCGCTCCTTGAGTTACCATCATTTTACCGGCAGCCCGGCCTTCCCCGCCCGCACCACGACCCCATGTTCAACAAGTTCTTCGGCAAAAAACCCCAGGATCCGCCCGAATCGCGCCTGCCTGAAGAGCGCCTGCGCACCATCGAAGGCTCCTCCAGCGCCGACCTGGCCGCGGAAATGCTCACGGCGCCCAGCGCGCTCATGCAGCTCACCCACGAGGATGCGCGCATCGTCGTGACCTACATGAAGCCGCACAAGATTGCCGAGGGCGTCACTTTCATCAAGGAAGGTGACACCGAAGACACCGACTTCATGCTGCTGGTGCTGGACGGCGAGGTCATGGTCGAATCCATCGTGGTCAGCCGTACCGAGCCCATCACCGTCACGGTACTGGGCCCGGGCAGCCTCATCGGTGAAATGGGCCTGCTCGACGGTGAGCCTCGCTCGGCATCGTGCACGGCGGTCAGTGTCGTGCGCTGCGCCATCCTGACGCGCGACGCATTGAACCAGCTGCTCGATGACGACCCTCGTACCGCCGCCAAGCTGATGATGGCGATTTCACTGCGAATTGCCGAGCGCATGCGCGAAAGCGCCGACAAGCTCAAGCTTTATGCCCAGCTCACCCAGGCGATGCAAGAGGAAATCAACAGCCTGATGCCGCTTTGACCTCGGCGCTGTTGCTGTCAGGTGGCAGCTTCGAGGCCTGCGCCGACAGCGGCAGACCGAACACCCGGTCAAACACCCAGTTGAACACGAAGGTGTAGGCCAGGAAGAACAACAGCAGGCCCAGGTCCATCCACAGCGCCTGCCACAGCGTCACATCCAGCCACCAGGCAAAGACCGGCACCAGAATGGCTGCCAGGCCGCCCTCGAAGCCAACCGCATGCGCAACCCGCCGCGCCACACTGCGGCCTTTGGTCCGCTGGCGCGACTCCCAGAACTCGAACGTGGTGTTGAAGGCGACATTCCACACCACGGCAATGGCCGACGCCATCACCGACAGCACCCCCGAATGCACCACACCCTGGCCGCTCATGGCCACCAGCCCCACCGTGGCCGCTGCGATGGCGATCGCCTCGTACAGCACTACATAAACCACACGCCGCTTGATTCCTTGCATGGACCACACTTTATATCTGCTGATTTGATATAAAAAGTCAGGTAATTTCAGATTTATTGAAAGATCGAGTGGCCATGGCTTTCAGCAGCGACAACGTTCATGTCTTTCTGGCGGTGCTGGATGCGGGGTCGTTTTCCGCTGCGGCGCGCCGGCTCAAGCGGGTACCGTCGGCGGTCAGCATGACGATCGGCCATCTGGAAGCGGAGCTGGGTCTGGCCCTGTTCGACCGCACCGGCCGCGAACCACGGCCCACTCCGGCTGCACGGGCGCTGGAACCGCAGGCGCGCCAGCTGGCCGCGCAGTTGCGCCAGCTGCAGGCCCATGCGCTCGGGCTGACCCAGGGGCTGGAGAGCCGCCTGGCCCTGGCCATTGCCCCCGAACTGCTGACGGCCCCCTGGGCAGCGGCGCTGGCCGCGCTGGCCCAGGATTACCCCCTGCTGGAGGTGGAAGTACTGGCCGCGCAGCAGGCCGACGCCCTGCGTCTGCTGCACGAAGGACGGGTGCAGCTGGCCCTGGTGTTCGAGCGACCCAGCCTGGATGGACGCGAGGGTTTCCAGGAGGTGGGCAGCGAAACCCTGGTGGCCGTGATGGCGCCCGGCCACCCGGTACTGAAGGCCGCAGGCCCCAACGGCCTGCGCGAGGCCCACCTGATCGACACACGGCAGGTCGTGGTCGCGAGCCGGGATCGCGCCATCACCGATCCGCGCGTTGTTTATGCACGCCAGGTCTGGCGCACCGACGCACCCGAGGCGGCCTTGAGCCTGATCAAGGCAGGGCTGGGCTGGGGCTGGTTGCCGCGCAGTTTTGTGCGCACTGCGCTGGCCGAGGGAACGCTATGCGAGCTGCCCTTTGACAACCTGACCAATGCGCTGGAACTGTGGGTGGACGTGGTCTGGTCGAAGGAGCGCCCGCTGGGCCTGGGCGCGCGACGCTTCATTGACATGATGGGCGCCATGCGCCCGGTGCCCGCGCCAGGCTTTGCGGGTCAGGCCGCTTCCTTGTAGAAG
>CAZUJD010000387.1:0-2776 GCA_964620025.1 uncultured Ramlibacter sp.
CAAGCGCCGGCGTGACCAGGCAACGCGCGGCGTCATGCACCAGCACCCAGTCGCTGCCCGAGGCCCCCAATTCAACCAGCGCCTGCAGACCGTTGCGCACCGAGGACGCGCGTGTGGCTCCCCCGCAGGCGGCCAGGGCAAAGGGCATCTGCAGATCACCAAGAAAGTCATCTCCCGGCGCCACCACCACCAGACAGCGCTCCAGCCTCGGTACGGCGGCAAAGGCCGCCAGCGTATGCCGCACCATGGGCAAACCGGCCACCGGCTGGTACTGCTTGGGCATGGCGGTGCCCGCACGGCTGCCCGAACCGGCGCACGGAATCAGTGCAAAAAAGCGGGATGAGGGGGTTTGCGGCGTACTGACAGTCATGGGCAGGCCCCCATTCTAGAATTGGCCCTGCACACCCCTCCCTTTTCCAGGCGAGGGGTGTTTGCCATTTTTTTCATGGACCTACCCAAACTCGTACCAGGCAAGCGTTTCACACTGCCCCGCCCCGCGGGTTCGGCGGACGCCTTGCTGCTGGCCCAGCTGGCCCAGCGTGAAAAGGCCGCCGGCAACCCCCTGGCCATCGTCACATCCGACGCAGCAGATGCCCAGCGCCTGATGGAAGAGCTGGCTTTTTTTGCACCCGGTCTGCGCATGGCCCTGTTTCCCGATTGGGAAACCCTGCCCTACGACAGTTTTTCGCCGCACCAGGACCTGATCAGCGAGCGCCTGGCGACACTGTGGCGCATCAGCCAGAAGGACCGGGACACCGGCGCTGACGTGGTGGTGGTGCCCGCCACCACGGCGCTGTACCGGGTGGCGCCGCCATCGTTCCTGGCGGGCTATACCTTCCAGTTCAAGGTCAGACAGAAGCTGGATGAAGCAAAGCTCAAAGGCCAGCTCACACTGGCGGGTTACAGCCACGTGACTCAGGTGGTCAGCCCCGGTGAATACGCGGTGCGCGGCGGACTGATCGACCTGTTCCCCATGGGCTCGCCCGTACCGTACCGGGTGGACCTGTTTGATGACGAGATCGACAGCATCCGCACCTTTGACCCGGACAGCCAGCGCAGCCTGTATCCGGTGCCCGAAGTGCGCCTGCTGCCGGGCCGCGAGTTCCCCATGGACGATGCGGCCCGCGCCAAATTCCGCAGCCGCTGGCGCGAACTGCTGGACGGCGATCCGACGCGCAGCCGCATCTACAAGGACATGGGCAACGGCGTGGCCACGGCCGGCATCGAGTACTACCTGCCGCTGTTCTTCGACGACACGGCCACGGTGTTTGACTACCTGGGCGCCGGCGCCACTGTGGTGCTGCACGGCGACCTGGAGCCGGCCTTCCAGCGCTTCTGGCAGGACACCAAGGATCGCTACCGGCTGGTGCAGGGAGACCCCGAGCGGCCGGTACTGCCGCCCGAGGCGCTGTTCCTGGGCACAGAGCAGTTTTACGCACGTGCCAACGAGCATGCCCAGCTGGCCATCCGCCCTGCAGTGGAGGACGTGGCCGACAACGCGCACTTCCAGAAGCTCGGCGAATTGTCGGTTGTGCGGGGTGCCGACGATCCGCTGGCCCGGCTGAAGACCCACGTGCGCAACACGCAGCACCGCGTGCTGCTGCTGGCCGAAAGCGAAGGCCGGCGCGAAAGCCTGCTCGATTTTGTGCGGGCCAGCCAATTGTCGCCACCGGCGTTCGATTCGCTGCAGGAGTTCCAGGCCAGCGACGAAAAGCTGGGCATTGCCACTGCGGCGCTGACCACAGGCTTCAGCTGGATGGAGCCAGGCATCGACTTCGTCACCGAGACCGAGCTGTTTGCTGCCGGCCCCACCACGCGCAGGCGCAAGAAGCAGGAACAGGTCAGCGACGTCGAGGCGCTGATCAAGGACCTGAGCGAGCTGAACGTCGGCGACCCGGTGGTGCACAACGCGCACGGCATCGGCCGCTACAAGGGCCTGGTCAACATGGACCTGGGCCAGGGCAGCTCCGAGTTCCTGCATCTGGAGTACGCCGACAAGGCCACGCTGTATGTGCCTGTCAGCCAGTTGCACCTGATCAGCCGCTACACCGGCGTCAGCGCCGACGAAGCACCACTGCACAAGCTGGGCAGCGGCCAGTGGGACAAGGCCAAGCGCAAGGCCGCCGAGCAGGTGCGCGACAGCGCAGCCGAGCTGCTGAACATCTACGCACGCCGCGCCGCGCGCGAAGGCCATGCCTTCCGCTACAGCCCGCACGACTACGAGACCTTTGCCACCGATTTCGGCTTTGAGGAAACCGCCGACCAGCGAGCGGCGATCCATGCCGTGATCCAGGACATGATCAGCCCGCAACCCATGGACCGGCTGGTCTGTGGTGACGTGGGCTTTGGCAAGACCGAAGTAGCGCTGCGCGCGGCATTCATCGCCGTCACCGGCGGCAAGCAGGTGGCCTTTCTTGCGCCCACCACACTGCTGGCCGAGCAGCACTACCAGACGCTGGTGGACCGCTTCAGCAAGTGGCCGGTCAAGGTGGCCGAGGTGTCGCGCTTCCGGTCGGGCAAGGAAATCACTGCGTCCATCAAGGGCATTGCCGACGGCAGTGTGGACATCGTGGTGGGCACGCACAAGCTGCTGAGCGAATCAACCAAATTCAGGAACCTGGGCCTGCTGATCATTGATGAGGAACACCGATTTGGCGTGCGCCACAAGGAGGCGATGAAGGCGCTGCGCGCCGAGGTGGACGTGCTCACGCTGACAGCCACGCCCATCCCGCGCACGCTGGGCATGGCGCTGGAGGGTCTGCGGGATCTGAGCGTG
>CAZUJD010000388.1:0-2741 GCA_964620025.1 uncultured Ramlibacter sp.
AGGCGCGCAACAGAATGCCGCCCAGTCGGCCATCATCTTGCCCCTCTTGTCAAACAAGTCACCCCGGCGATATGCGGCTTCCACTCTGTCGCTGATCGTGTGGGCCAGCGCCATCTCTGACATTTCGGCCGGGTAGCTGGTGCGCTCGCTGGCCCAGTCCTTGAACGTGGACCGGAACCCATGCGGCACGGCGTCCACCCCCATGCGGCGGAGTACACCGGTCAGCGTCATGTCGGACAGGGGCGTGCTTTTGCTGGACGGAAACACCAGGTCGGTGCCGTCGAGCTTGGGCAGGGCCCGCAGCAACGTGATAGCAGCCGGCGAGAGCGGGACGCGGTGCTCTTTGCCCGCCTTCATTCGGCTGGCCGGCACAACCCACAGCGCCTTTTCCAGGTCAATCTCGGCCCAAGTGGCGCCGCGTACCTCACCGGATCTCGCAGCGGTCAGGATTGCGAACTCCAGCGCGCGCGCGCCTAGGCCCCTCTCGGCGCGCAGTGCACCCATGAATTCGCCCACGGTGTCCACGCTCAAGGCGCGGTGATGCTGAACCTTGGCCACCTTCGCGGGAGCGGCCAGCAGTTTGTCCAGGTGCCCCCGCCAACGGGCGGGGTTGTCGCCGTCACGGTAGCCCCGCACCGTTGCCCAATCCAGGACAGCCTCAACCCGGCCGCGCACCCGTGCTGCGGTCTCTGTTTTCGTCGTCCAGATCGGCTCAAGGATTCGCATGATGTGGGGTAACGCCACGTCACGCACCAGCATGTCGCCAATTACCGGCGCCGCGTACTCTTCCAGGGTGTTGACCCATTGCTGGCGATGCTTGGGGTTGCTCCATTCCGCAGACTTGGCGTCGATGTACGCCGTCGCGCACTCGGAAAAGGTCCGAGCGGCCGCGGCAGTGGCGCGAAGCGCGCTCTTGGCCTCCTTGCGGGCCAGGATGGGGTCACCGCCTTGGTCAATGACCAAACGCTGTTCCCGAGCCTTTTCCCGTGCCATGGCCAGGGTGACGTCAGGGAAGCCGCCCAACCCCATATCGCGGCGCTTACCGGCGACCAGGGCCCGTAACACCCAGCTGCGCGACCCACCGGGCGCCACCTGCAGCGCCAGGCCGGCAACCCCGCCCACGGCGTACAGGCCGGGCGTCTTGAGGCGGTTCACTTCGACGGCTGAAAGTTCTCTGGCTTTGCGGGGCATTTTCTCTTTCCCATTTACTTACCCATCAATGTAAATGAGATTACGCGGGATCGCAATAGCCCATGTGGGAGCAAGTGCAGGAGCCCTCTCCTCTGAAAAAGCCTCTTTTCTGACGTTTGGCGGGACGACCTGAGAGCCTACAAAGGGGGACGCCTGCTCCGCCACAGACAAAACAGACCTTCAATGAAAAAAGCCACCTCGCGGTGGCTTTTTTGTTGGGTGCCGAAGATCAGTTCAGCGCGGTCTTCTTGCCGTCCTTGTAGACGTACAGGGTGATCGCGGGGTTCTTCAGTTCGCCGTTCGGCTCGAACTGGATCGTGGTGGTCACGCCCTTGTAGTTGGCCTTGATCAGCTCGGGGGTGTAGACCTTGGGGTCGGTCGAGTTGGCGCGCTTCATGGCGTCGACCAGCAGGAACGTGGCGTCATAGGTGTACGGGCTGTAGACCTGGAACTGGCCGGGGTACTTGGCGTCGTACTTGGCCTTCCATGCCGTGCCGCCGGGCATCTTGGCCAGCGAAGCACCGCCCTCAGCGCACACCACGTTGGCCAGCGTCTTGGCGCCAGCAGCCAGCTTGGCGATTTCAGACGCCGCCGAAGTACTTCACGTTGGCCATGCCCAGTTGTTCCATCTGGCGCAGCATCGGGCCGGCTTGCGGGTCCATGCCGCCGTAGAAGATGGCGTCCGGAGCCTTGGCCTTGATGGCGGTCAGGATGGCCATGAAGTCGGTGGCCTTGTCGGTGGTGAATTGCTCGTCAACAACCGTCATGCCCTTGGCCTGGGCGGTCTTCTTGAACACTTCAGCAACGCCCTGGCCGTAGGCCGTGCGGTCGTCGATGATGGCAACCTTCTTCAGCTTGAGGGCGTCCGAAGCGTAGAAAGCCAGGCCAGCGCCCAGGGCGTTGTCATTGGCGATGATGCGGAACGTGGTCTTGTAGCCGGGCTTGGTCAGGTTGGGGTTGGTGGCAGCGCCCGTCACGTGGGGAATGCCGCAGTCGTTGTAAACCTTGGAAGCGGGAATGGTCGTGCCCGAGTTCAGGTGACCCACCACGCCGGCGACCTTGGCGTCGCACAGTTTCTGGGCGGCAGCCGTGCCCTGTTTCGGGTCAGCAGCGTCGTCTTCAGCCTGGATCTCGAACTTGATCTTCTTGCCGCCAATGGTTGTGCCGGCGGCGTTGATTTCCTCAATGGCCATGCGGACGCCGTTTTCGTTGTCCTTGCCATAGTGCGCTTGCGCGCCGGAGACCGGGGCCACGTGGCCGATTTTCACGACTGTTTCCTGCGCAGCGGCCATGCCGGCAACAGCGGCGATAGCGGCGGCAACAGTCAGTTTCAACTTCATTTGCATAAAAAAAGCCTCCAAGATTTAAGGAAAAGGTTGAGATGTATTTTGTGACTCAACGGCCGCGAACATATCGCAATTTCCGGGCCCAAACCATAGGGAACACGCTAGGTGGCTCCCGATAAGGGGCTTTACTCGAACGACAAAGCCGCTAATGTCGTGCCGGCGGGGTTTGGAGCGACGCTTCAGCGCCCGTCGGCCCGGGCACCG
>CAZUJD010000389.1:0-2740 GCA_964620025.1 uncultured Ramlibacter sp.
CATGAGGCCGGCAAGCTGTCCTTTGTTGAACATGGTGTGTCCTATGGGTTCTGGTTGTGATGGGGGGTGGCCTGGGGCGCCACGGGCTTGATGCTGCCGGGCACGATTTTCGCGCCAAAGTCTCGCATCATGGTTTGAACGAAGGGATCGTTCAGGATGATGTCCTCGGCCGCGCGCTGGCGCTCGGCGGCGGCGGCCTGGTTGCGCCGCGCCGGGCTGTCGGTGACCTGGCCGACCTCCACGGCCAGCTGCACGGCATGTCCCGCGCCGGCCAGCGCGTTTTGCAGGCGCTCGCGGCTGGTGGGCTGGTTCAGCGATTCGCGCTCCACGCGCAGGATCCAGTGGCCGGTATCGCGCGCCACCAGCTGCGACTGCAAGGCCAGCTCGCGCACCAGCGCGGTGATGCTTTCAGCGTCGACCAGCGCGCGCACGGTGGCATGCCAGAAATCGCCCTCTTCGGTGGGCACCAGGGCGGCGACGACGCGGGGGGCGGATTCTTCACGCGGCTCGGGCTGCACTCGCACCGGTACACCCACCACGGGGCTGCCGGGCTGGCCAGGGCCGGCGCTGGTGCGCTGAATGGTCGGGCGCGCCACGGCGGGTTCCACCACGGGCAGCACCTGGCCGGGCGGCGCGCCCACGGCGGGCACGGCCAGACGGGCTGGTGCAGGGGCCTGCAGCGGAGCGGCGGGGGTGCGCGCGGGCGCAGGGACCGCAGCGGCAGGGGGAACAGGTGCGGCAACCGGTGCAGGCGCTGCGGTTCGCGCCGGGGTATCAGGGGCGGCGGCGCGCGCCGCAGGGGGTTCAGTCAGAGTTTTTTTTTCAGCCGTGCCCGACAGGGCCCCGGGCTTGAAGGCCAGCAGGCGCAGCAGCACCATGGTCAGCGCGGCGTATTCGTCGGGCGCCAGGCCCAGCTCGCCCCGGCCATGCAGGCACAGGCTGTACAGCAGCTGGGTCTCATCGGCCGGCATGGCGGCGGCCAGGCGGGCGATCTCGGCCGTTTCCGGATCGCCATCGTCAGCCGCCGAAGGAACCGCCTGCAACACGGCCATGCGTTGCAGCACGGCGCTCATTTCTTCCAGGGTGGAGGCCGCGCTCAGGCCGTTGACGCGCAATTCTTCGGAGGTTTCCACCACCGCCCGTCCGTCGCCGCCCGCCAGCGCGTCGATCAGGCGGAACACGTGGCCGCGATCAGCGCTGCCCAGCATCTGTCGCACCGTGGCTTCTTCCAGCTGGCCGCTGCCAAAGGCAATGGCCTGGTCGGTCAGGCTCAGAGCGTCGCGCATGGAACCGCGTGCGGCGCGCGACAGCAGGCGCAGCGCGGGTGTGTCGGCCGGCACGTTTTCGGCTTTGAGCACGTTCACCAGGTGCTCCAGCACCGTCTCGGGCGCCATGGGGCGCAGGTTGAACTGCAGGCAGCGCGACAGCACGGTCACGGGCACCTTCTGCGGGTCGGTCGTGGCCAGCACGAACTTCAGATACTCGGGCGGCTCTTCCAGCGTCTTCAGCATCGCGTTGAACGCGGTGTTGGTCAGCATGTGCACTTCGTCGATCATGAAGACCTTGAAGCGGCCCTGCACCGGCTTGTACACCGCCTGCTCCAGCAGGCTCTGCACCTCGTCCACGCCGCGGTTGGATGCGGCGTCCAGCTCGGTGTAGTCCACAAACCGGCCGGAATCGATATCGGTACAGGCCTGGCACACACCGCAGGGCGTGGCCGTGATGCCGCCCTGCCCGTCAGGCCCCTGGCAGTTGAGCGACTTGGCCAGAATGCGCGACACCGTCGTCTTGCCCACGCCGCGCGTGCCGGTGAACAGGTAGGCATGGTGCAGCCGCTGCTGCGTCAGCGCATTGGTCAACGCCTGCACCACATGCTCCTGCCCCACCATTTCCAGAAAGTTCCGGGGGCGGTATTTGCGGGCAAGCACGAGGTAGGACATCCGGTCGATTCTAGATGCCCCGGAACACCCGAAGGCCTTGCCGCGTCGCCTACAATGCAGCCTGACGGGCCTCCCCGCATGGTGAAGCGGCCAACCGGGTCAGGTGGGGAACCAAGCAGCCCTAACTGTGGAGCCAGTGCCGGGGGTAAGGCTCGTCAACCTCCCTTTTTCTGCCTCTTTTCCCCTGTTCGTACAGGGTGCCAAAACCGCGCCACGCGAGTACCATGAGTTCGCAACCTTGGAGGTGCGTGTCATGAAAAACGGAGTCGTGTCCCTGAACCTGCCCGTACCGCAGTCCACGCTGCGGTTGAACCCCTTGCACGCGGTGCTGACGCTGCTGCTGCCGCTGGCCTGTGCCGGCGCGCTGGCACAGGGTGCCGATCCGGCGACCCAGCGATGGCAGTTCCAGCTGTCGCCCTCGGCCATGCCGCGCTACGAGCCTTTGCCGGGCGCCTCCACTCAGTCCACCCAGCGCGCAGCCGTCACCGGCTGGGCCTTCAATTCCCCGCGCTCGGCCCTGGGCCTGAGCTTTGATGTCTCCAGCCCCACGGGCACCGGGTTGATGCCTTCACTGCGCGCGCCGGTGGTGACCAGTGTGGACCTGGGCCTGCGCTGGCAAACGGCGCTCAGCCGCACCACGCGCCTGGACCTGGCGGCCTGGCGGCGCAGTGCCACCCGGCCCGACCCGTTGGGTCTGGCCAGCGACCCGGTCTATGGCACCAATGTGGAAATGCAGTTCGACGCGCTCAACACCTTCGGCTTCAAGCCGCAGCAAAGTGCCATCGGCCTGCAGGTCAACA
>CAZUJD010000390.1:0-1539 GCA_964620025.1 uncultured Ramlibacter sp.
CGCCACCTGCGAATTTGCCGACCTGCTGCTGCCCGCCACCACCTGGGGCGAAAAGTCCGGCACCGTGACCAACAGCGAGCGCTGCATCAGCCGGGTGCGCCCGGCGGTGGCCGCACCCGGCAGCACGCGCCACGACTGGGCCATTGCCACCGAATTTGCCCAGCGGCTGGAAGCCCGGCTGCGCCCCGGCCAGCCCACGCTGTTCCCCTACCCGCTGGACGACACAGGTACGCAAACCGTGTGGAACGAGCATCGGGAATCCACCCGCGGCCGCGACCTGGACATCACCGGCATGAGCTACGCCATGCTGGACGCTGCGCCCCGGCAATGGCCGCTGCGCGAGGGCGAAACGAAGGGCCGCGAGCGCCTGTATGAAGACGGCGTGTTCCCCACTGCGGACGGCCGCGCCCGCTTTGCCAACGTGGCTTACAAGCCCGTGGCCGAACCGCGGGATGCCCGCTACCCCTTCAGCCTGACGACCGGACGGCTGCGCGACCAGTGGCATGGCATGAGCCGCACCGGCACACTGGGCCGCCTGTTCGGCCATGTCGCTGAACCTGCCCTGCAGATGAATCCGCAGGACATGGCCCGCCGGCTGCTGGCCGAGGGTGAACTGGTGCATGTGACCAGCCGGCGCGGCTCCATCGTGGTGCCTGTGCAGGCCAGCACGGATGTGGGCATGAGCCAGGCCTTCATTGCGATGCACTGGGGCCCCGAATTTCTGGGCGGCGTCGCCAGCACGGGCGAACGACTGGCCGGCGTCAACGCGCTGACCTCGCCGGCTTACTGCCCCACCTCCAAACAGCCGGAGCTCAAGCACGCCGCAGTCAAGGTGCTGAAAGCCGAACTGCCATGGTCACTGCTGGGCGTGGCCTGGCTGCCCGAAGGCGACGCGCTGGCCGCGCGCGAGGCACTCAAGCCGCTGATGGCTGCCTTCCCCTATGCCAGTTGCGTCCCGTTTTCCAACAACGCGCCGCTGGAAGGCGCTGCAGGTCGCGAACGCACCGGCGTGCTGTTCCGTGCCGCGGCCTATGACGCGCCGGCCGACGAGGTGGTGGCGCGCATCGAAACCCTGTTGGGCCTGGATGTGGCGGACACGCTGCGCTACGCCGACCGCAAGAAAGGCCAGCGCCGTGCCATGCGGCTCGCCCGCGAAGGCGATCAGGCCCGGCTGGATGCCTTTGTGCTGGCTGGCGACACCACGGCCCAGGCCTGGGTCATGACCCTGCTGCAGGAAGAGCTGCCCGCGCAGGCCTATGGCCGTCTGCTGCTGGTGCCCGGGGCCAGGGCCCCGGTGGCGGTGCAGTCGCGCGGCAAGCAGGTGTGCACCTGCTTCAACGTGACCGGTCCGGCGATCGACGCCCATCTGGCCACGTGCAGCGGTACCGAAGACGAGCGCCTCGCATCGTTGCAGGGCGCACTGAAATGCGGCACCAATTGCGGCAGCTGCGTGCCTGAGCTCAAGCGCATGGTCCGCCTTGCCACCCCGGCAAGCGTGGCGGCATGACATGTACCCGGCGGCCCGCACACCCGTCATTC
>CAZUJD010000390.1:1549-2739 GCA_964620025.1 uncultured Ramlibacter sp.
AGGCTTGCCGGACAATCAGGCCCACCATGGGTATCAGCCAGTACATCAAGGAAATCGGCCGCGGCAAGCAGGGCGCGCGCTCGCTCACGCGTGAGCAGGCCGCCGACCTGCTGGGCCAGGTGCTGGACGGCCAGGTGACGGACCTGGAAGTCGGCGGCTTCTGCCTGGCCATGCGCATCAAGGGTGAAACGCCCGAAGAGATGGCCGGCTTTCTGGACGCCGTCCACGCCCGGATGAACCGGTTGCCGGCCAGCGACAAACCCCTGGTGGTGCTGCCCAGCTACAACGGCGCGCGCAAGCTGCCGGTGCTGACGCCGCTGCTCGGCCTGCTGCTGGCGCGGCGCGGCTTGCCGGTGCTGATCCACGGCACGGCCACCGAGTCAGCCCGTGTGCTGTCGTCTGACGTGCTCGCGGCCCTGGGCATCGACGCACAGATGCAGCCCGCCCGCGTGGCCTGCGGCGAGCTGGCCCAGATCGCCACCGGCACGCTAAGCCCCGCCCTCAAGCGCCTGCTGGACGTACGCCGCGTGGTGGGCCTGCGCAACCCGGCCCACAGCCTGGTCAAGCTGATGAACCCTTGCGCCGGCCCGGCCGTGATTGTGGGCAGCTACACCCACCCCGAGTACGCGGTGTCCATGGCCGCGGTGTACGAGCTGATGGGCAGCACCGCCCTGCTGCTGCGCGGCACCGAGGGCGAGGTGGTGGCCGACCCACGCCGGCAGCCGCAAATGGACGGTTTCATCGCCGGGCGCCGCACCACGCTGCAGGCGGGACAAAAAGGCACCCTCAAAGACCTGCCGGATCTGCCCGCCGACATCAGCGCGCAGGCAACAGCTGCTTACATCCGGGATGTGATGGCAGGCAACAAACCCGTTCCCGCGTCGATCGAACAGCAGGTGGAACACATCTTGCAATTGGGCATGCAACACGAACACGCATCATGAACAGCCACGGAAAAGTCACCCTCGTAGGCGCCGGCCCCGGCGACCCGGAACTGCTGACGCTCAAGGCCCTGAAGGCCATCGAAGCCGCCACGGTGCTGCTGGTGGACGACCTGGTGAGCGACGCCATCGTGGCCTTTGCGCCGCCGGGTGCGCGCGTGGTGCATGTGGGCAAGCGCGGCGGCTGCAAAAGCACGCCGCAGGCCTTCATTGAAAAGCTCATGGTCATGGCCGCGCGCGAAGGCGAGA
>CAZUJD010000391.1:0-2726 GCA_964620025.1 uncultured Ramlibacter sp.
ATCAAGCTCAAGGTCGGCCAGCCCGACGGCGCGCTGGATGTGCGCCGCCTCGAGGCGGTGCGCCAGCACCTGGGCGACGGCGCGGCCATCATGGTGGACGCCAACCAGCAATGGAGCCGCCCGACCGCCCAGCGCATGTGCCGCATCTTCGAGCAGTTCAACCTGGTGTGGATCGAGGAACCGCTGGACGCCTACGACCATGAAGGCCATGCCGAGCTGGCGCGCCAGTTCGACACCCCCATTGCCACCGGCGAAATGCTTACCAGCGCCGCCGAGCACAGCGACCTGATCCGCCACCGCGCGGCCGACTACCTGATGCCCGACGCGCCGCGCGTGGGCGGCATCACGCCCTACCTGAAGATCGCCTCCCAGGCCGACCATGCGGGTTTGCTGCTGGCGCCGCATTTCGCGATGGAACTGCACATCCACCTGGCAGCGGCCTACCCCCGTGAGGGCTGGGTGGAGCACTTTGACTGGCTGGAGCCGCTGTTCAACGAGCGCATTGAAATCGCTGGCGGTCGCATGCAGGTGCCCAACCGGCCCGGCCTGGGCCTGAGCCTGAGCGACAAGGCGCGCGGCTGGACCCGCGAAGAAGCCGTTTTCGAACTGAAGGCCTGACGCGCCCGGCGCAGGGCTTCAGCGGCCCTGCCACTGCGGCGGCCGCTTGCCCACAAAAGCCTGCACACCTTCGCGAAAATCCGCACTGCCGTAGCAGCGGTGGATCAGGTCCTCGGCCTCGGGCAGGCCCTGGCGCATCAGGCGCACCAGGGTTTCCTTGCTGACCTGCTGCGTTACCGGCGCAAGGCCGGCCAGCTTGCCACACAGGCGCTGCGCCGCCTGCTCGATCTCGTCAGCGCTCACCACGTCCAGCAGGTAGCCGCAGGCCTTTGCTTCCTCAGCACCCACCAGGTCGGCCAGCAACAGCAGCCGCTCCACGCGCGAGCGGCCGAATGCCGCCACCAGCCGCGCCACATTGGCGATCGACAGGCAATTGCCCAGCGTGCGGGCAATGGGCACACCAAATTTCGACGCCGGCGTGGCAATACGGAAGTCACACGCCGTGGCAATGGCCAGGCCGCCGCCCACGCACCAGCCCTGCACCACGGCCACCGCCGGCATGGGCAGGGATTCCAGCAGCGCAATGGCCGCGTCGATGCGGCGTTCATAGTCCACACCGTCTTCGCCGGTGCTGAACGACTGGAACTGCGCGATGTCGGTGCCCGCCACAAAGGCCTCGCCGCCCGCGCCCTGGAAGCGCACGACACGCACTGACGCATCAGCGCGCAGTTGCCCGCAGATGGCCTGCAGCTGTTCGTACATCGCCCAGGTCATGGCGTTGCGCGCCTCGGGTCGGTTGAAGGTGACGGATGCGACGCCGCCTTCGATGCTCAGGTCGACCTTGCCGTCGCTCAAAGCGAAACCTCCGTGCTGCGCACTGCGGTGCGAGCGCCTTCGGGCGTCCGGGCGGCGCTCATGAACCAAACGCTCCCTGTGCACGCAGTGCGTCACGCTCAGCCTGGTCCATGCCCAGCTCGGCCAGCACCTCGTCGGTGTGCTCGCCCAGCAGTGGCGGGTGGCGGCGCACCTGCTGCGGCGTGCCCGACAGCTTGACCGCAAAGCCGATGGTGGGCGCCTTGCCTTCGATCGGATGGTCGATCTCCATGCGCATGCCGCGCACTTTGGCATGTTCGCTGCCAAAGGCTTCGGGGTAGCTCAGGATGGGGCCGGCCGGCAGGCCGTTGGCCAGCAGTGTTTCCACCCAGTAGTCCTTGGGCCGGGTGATGAAGGTCTTTTCCAGCTCGTCCTGCAGGGCCTGACGGTTGGCCAGGCGCTGCGAGATGGTGGCAAAGCGCGGGTCTTCCAGCAGCTCGGTGCGCTGCATCAGCGTGCACAGCTGCACCCACAGCTTCTGGTTGTTGGCCCCCATCACAAAATAGCCGTCACTGCAGGCCATGGCCTGGTAAGGCGCCGTCATCTTGTTGGACGTGCCCAGCGGCTCCGGTGGCTTGCCCGTGCCCCAGTAGTCGCAGATGTCCCAGACCGAAAACGCCATGGCCGAATCAAACAGCGCGGCGTCCACATACTGGCCCTGGCCTGACTTCTGGGCGCCAATGTACGCCGCCAGCGTGGCATAGATGGCAAACAGCGCGCAACCGATATCGGCCACCGGTACGCCGGCCTTGACCGGCGGGCTGTCGGGATAGCCCGTCACGCTCATCACACCGCTCATGGCCTGCGCCATCAGGTCAAAGCCCGGGCGGTCCGCCCAGGGCCCGCTCTGGCCGAAGCCCGAAATGCTGGTGTAGACCAGCTTCGGGTTGACGGCTTTCAGGTCGTCATAGCCCAGGCCCATGCGGCGCAGCGCGCCGGGCCGGTAGTTTTCAACCAGGATGTCGGCATCCCTGGCCATGCGCAGCAGCACCTGCTTGCCGGCCTCGGTCTTGAGGTCCAGCGTGACGCTGCGCTTGTTGCGGTTCATGTTCAGGAACCCCAGCGAGTCGGGGCCCTTCATCTTGAAACCCATGGAGCCGCGGGTCTGGTCGCCCGTGCCCGGAGGCTCGATCTTGATCACGTCCGCGCCCAGGTCACCCAGCAACATGCAGGCATACGGCCCCGCCATGACTTGCGAGATGTCGAGGACGCGTACGCCCGAAAGGGGAAGAGTTGTCATTGGGAAGTGTCTTTCGTGGGCCGCCGCGCAACCGGCTTCGCCGGGCCGCTGGCGG
>CAZUJD010000392.1:0-2714 GCA_964620025.1 uncultured Ramlibacter sp.
CGCAGGCACTGGCGCAGGGTCGCCTCGATCTTGTCAAAGAACTGGTTCATGCGCTGCTGCAGACGGTCGTTTTCGAACACCAGCGCGTCACCCACCATGACGCGCGTCATGCCGGGGTTCTTTTCACCAAACTGAACCAGCATGGCCACAATCCTGGCCGCCTGGCGGGCACCGGCGCCGGCCGCGTCGTCGGGACGTTCTGTGATCTGGTTGACCAGCGTGAACACCGTCTGCTCGATGAACTCGATCAGGCCCTCAAACATCTGCGCCTTGCTGGCAAAGTGCCGGTACAGGGCCGCTTCGCTCACCTCCAGGCGCGCCGCCAGCGCGGCGGTCGTGATGCGTTCTGCGCCGGGTTGCTCCAGCATGGTGGCCAGGGCCTCCAGGATCTGCACTCGCCGCTCGCCGGGTTTGGGCCGCTTGCGCACGGGGGCTGCGGCTTCACTGTCGGCTGGGGTCGTCGGGGTGCTGGTCTCGGCGTCGGACATGGCTTGAAAAAAGTGTGTTCAATTGATTCTCGCACAGGCGCGCGGCATGCCACCGCCGGCCCAAGTGCGTACTTACCCCGTGAAACGCAGCGTGACTTTCAGGCCCCCTTTTTCATTGCTGCCGTCCAGCTCCAGATGGCTTTGATGGGCTCGGGCAATTTCGTCGGCAATCGCCAGCCCCAGGCCGTTGCCTTCGCCCAGCGTGCCCTGTACGCGATAAAAGCGCTCGAGCACGCGCGAGCGCTCCGCGTGCGGAATGCCGGGGCCATCGTCTTCCACTTCCACGAAGGCCACGCCTTCGCGTTCGCCGCAGCGGATGGTGACCGTGCCGCCCTCGGGGGTGTATTTCACGGCGTTGTCCACCAGGTTGCCCAGCAGTTCACGCAGCAGCCAGTCATGGCCCATGACCATGGCCGGCTGCGCGTCCAGCCCCAGGTCCATGCGCTTGGCGGTGGCGGCGTCCAGATGGGTCTGCAACGTGGTCTCGCACAGCTCCTTCAGGTCCACCCGCTGCATGGGCTGGGGGTGCATGACGCGCGCGTCAGCCCGCGACAGCGCCAGCAACTGGTTGGCCAGTTGCGAGGTCCGCCGCGTGGCACCGCGCAGCTTGTTGACCTGTTCGGCGCGCAGCGTGATCGACGGCTGCGACGGCTGCGCGTTGGCGGCCTGGGCCCAGGCCTCCACCTGGGCCTGCAACCCGGCCAGCGGCGTGCGCAGCTGGTGCGCGGCGTCCGCAACGAAGCGGCGCTGGCCTTCGGCCTGCACGTTGACCAGGCTGAACAGCCGGTTGAGCGACTGCACCAGCGGGCGCACTTCCTCGGGCGACGCCTGCTCGTCAATGGCGCTCAGGTCGCGCGGCGATCGGCGCTCGACCGCTTCCTTCAGGTCCAGCAGGGGCTTGAGCGCACGGCGCACCGCCCAGTTCACCGCGAATGCGGCCAGCGTGATGAGCACAAGGTTGGGCAGCAGCACCTTGAACAGGATGACGCGCGACCACTGCTGGCGCGGATCGGTGCCGTCGGCCAGCGCAACGGTCACCTCGCCGGCCACGGACTGCACACGCTGGCGCACGATGCGCCAGGTGGTACCTTCGTTTTCCTCGCTGTGGAACTCGGGTTCATAGGTGGCGGGCGGCAAGGCGGACAGCCATTTCTCACCCCCCAGGGATTTGCCGTCGGGGTCAACGATGCTGAAGGCAGCGTACTGCGGGCCGGCCTTGAGGAAATCCTCGATCGGCGGTGCCTTGAGCAGCAGCAGGCCGCCGCCGGGGCGTACTTCGTCGCCAATGATCGAATCAGCCAGCAGAGGCACCAGGGCCAGCAGCCGCTGATCCTGCTGCAGGGCGGCGCTGTCGGCCGAGCGGTAGTCAAACCAGGCATTCAGGCAGGCCAGCAGGATCAGCGGTGAGATCAGCATGACCAGCAGGCGGCGCTGCAGGCCGCCTGTCATGGCCGGCGCGCGCGGGCGCGTCATGGGCCAGTGCCAGACTCGGTCAGTTCCAGCCGGTAGCCGAAGCCGCGGATGGAGCGCAGCGCCACTCCATGGGGTTCCAGCTTGCCACGCAGGCGCGAGATGTACACCTCGACCGCATTGGGCGTGATTTCCTTGTCCCAGCCGGTCAGGGCCTGCAGCAGCTTGTCCTTGCTGGCGGGCTTGGGCGCGTTGATCAGCAGGTATTCCATCACCGTCCATTCGCGCGGGCCCAGATCGATGGGCTGCGCCTGACCGCCGTGCACGGCCACCGCGCGGCGGTTGGCGGTGTCCAGTTCGATGGGGCCGAAAGCCAGCACTGCGGTGGTGGCCGCCTGCGAGCGGCGCAGCAGTGCACGCAGGCGCGCGAGCAGTTCAGGCAGCTCGAACGGCTTGATCATGTAGTCGTCTGCCCCCAGATCCAGGCCCTGCACACGGTCATGAAGGGCATCGCGAGCGGTCAGGATCAGCACCGGCATGGCATGACTGGCGACCTCGGGACGGCGCAGGCGGCGGGTAAGTTCCAGGCCGTCCATGTTGGGCAGGCCGATGTCGATGATCGCGGCGTCGAACGCATCGGTGCGCAAGACTTCTTCAGCGCGCTCGCCGCTGCCCACCCAGTCCACCGCATAGCCGGCGTCGGTCAGGCCCAGCTTGATGCCGCTGGCGACCATCACATCGTCCTCAACCAGCAACAGGCGCATGGCTCAATGGCTCCTGATCATCGTTCCGTAAGCTTGGTCGGTCAGTATCTCG
>CAZUJD010000393.1:0-2388 GCA_964620025.1 uncultured Ramlibacter sp.
CTCCAAGGCCGAAGTTGACCGCCGCATGGCCGAGCTGGTGGCGTCGTTTGACGTCAAGTTCGACCTCAACCGCTATCCCTACGAGCTGTCGGGCGGCCAGCAGCAGACGGCATCCATCATGCGCGCGCTGGCCAACAACCCCGAGGTGCTGTTCCTGGACGAGCCGTTCTCGGCGCTGGACTTCGAGATGACGCTGTTCATCCGCGAAAAGCTGCAGGAGGTGTTCATGCAGACCGGCACCACGATGCTGCTGGTGTCACACGATCTGGAAGAAGCCGTGTACCTGGCCGACCAGGTGCTGCTGCTGACCAAGCGGCCGACCAAGGTGGCGGAAATCCTCACGTACAACGATGCGCGCCCGCGCACCGTGGAAACACTGAGCGAGCCCGGCTTCATTGCCACCAAGAAGCTCAGCCTGGAAATCTTCCAGCGGGAAGTGCGCCGATGACCGGGGCTGAAACACTGGCCTATGTGAAAGCGGCCGCGACCGCACTGGGCGTGCCCATGGACGCTGCACGCGCGCAGCGCGTGGCGGACCACCTGGAGCGCACGGCCGTGCTGGCCGCGCAGCTGGAACGCGCGCCGCTGATGCCGGACGACGAACTGGCCGAAATCTTCAACCCCTGTCCCCGGGACCGCGCACCGACATGAACGCCATGCTGACTGCCCGAGAGTCTGTAGAAGCCTGCATCGCCCGCATCGAGGCGACCGATGCGCAGGTGAATGCCTTCACCGGCAAGAACTACGCACGCGCCCGGGCCGAGGCCGATGCCATCGACGCGCGTCGCGCCCGGGGTGAGGCCCTGGGCCCGCTGGCCGGCGTGCCCTACGCCGTGAAGAACCTGTTCGATATAGAAGGCGAAGTCACGCTGGCCGGCTCCAGGGTCAACCGCGGGCATCCCGCCGCCAGTGCCGACGCCTTCCTGGTGCAGCGCATGAAGGCTGCCGGCGCCGTGCTGGTGGGCTCGCTGAACATGGACGAATACGCCTATGGCTTCACCACCGAAAACACCCACTACGGGCCCTGCCGCAACCCGCATGACCTGACGCGCATCGCGGGCGGCTCATCGGGTGGTTCGGGCGCTGCGGTGGCCGCAGGCCAGGTGCCCATCACCCTGGGCTCGGACACCAACGGCTCCATCCGTGTGCCGTCCTCGCTGTGCGGCGTGTGGGGGCTCAAGCCCACGTTCGGCCGCCTGTCGCGCCGCGGCAGCTACCCGTTCGTGCACAGCGTGGACCACCTGGGCCCGTTTGCCGACTCACTGGAGCGGCTGGCCGCCGCTTATGACGCGCTGCAGTCACCCGATCCCCTGGACCCGGGTTGCCATGCCACACAGGTCGAGCCCGTGGCGACAGCCCTGGCACAGGGCGTAGAGGGTCTTCGCATCGGCCTGCTCGGAGGCTATTTCCACGACAACGCCACGGCGCCTGCGCGTGAAGTGGCGCGGGCCGCTGCCCGCGCGCTGGATGTGATCGAGATCGTGGAATGGCCAGACCCGGCCCTGGCCCGAGCGGCGGCTTTCATCACCAGTGCCCGCGAAGGTGGTGCGCTGCACCTGGACGACCTGCGCACCCGCGCGGACGATTTCGAGCCGCTGTCGGTGGACCGATTCATTGCCGGGGCCCTGCAACCGGCGGCCTGGTACCTGCGTGCGCAGCGCTTTCGCCGCGTGTACCGCGACAAGGTGAATGCGCTGTTCCGGCACTGGGACGTGCTGATCGCCCCGGCCACGCCGGTGGCCGCGCCCCCGGTGGGCACCGAATGGCTGGACATCAACGGCCAGCGCCAGCCCTGCCGGCCTTCCATGGGCCTGCTGACGCAACCCATCTCGTTCGCCGGCTGCCCGGTGGTGGCCGCGCCGATGTGGCCGTCGGGCACGGATGGCCTGCCCATCGGTGTGCAGGTGATTGCCGCGCCCTGGCGCGAAGACCTGGCGCTGCGCGCCGCCATGGTGCTGCAGCACATGGGTGTGGCGCACCTGAAGCCGGGGGTGATCTGATGGACATCAACCTGCCCGAGATCGTGGCCGAAGTGGCGGCTGCCTTTGCCCGCTATGAAAAGGCGCTGGTCGCCAACGATGTTGCCGTACTGGACGAGCTGTTCTGGGACAGCCCGCACACGCTGCGCTATGGCGCCACCGAAAACCTCTACGGCTACGACGCCATACGCGCCTTTCGCGCGGGCCGTCCATCGCATGGGCTGGCACGTGAGCTGATGAACACGGTCATCACCACCTACGGCCGGGACTTCGCCACGCCCAACACCGACTACGTCCACATCTCGAGCAAGGTCCCGACGGTGTGGAGCGGCGGGTACGCGAACCTGGACCAGTACAAGGAGCGATACCGCGGGGCATCGGCGTGGCTGGCCGTGGACAAGGCGACGGG
>CAZUJD010000393.1:2398-2696 GCA_964620025.1 uncultured Ramlibacter sp.
CTACGGCCGGGACTGCGCCACGGCCAACACCGAGTTCCGCCGCACCGGTGCCGCGCGCACCGGCCGCCAGAGCCAGACCTGGCTGCGCACACCGGCCGGCTGGCGCGTGGTAAGCGCCCACGTGAGCCTGCTGGATGCGCCGCCGCCCTTGTCATGAACGCCTTGCACGAATCCTGCTAACCCCTTTTCAACCCCGGAGAAGACCATGACCCTGCACCACACCAATCGCCGCGACTCCATCAAAACCCTGGCCGCGCTGGGCGCTGACGGATTCGAACTGGGCGTGCCGTTTAGTGAC
>CAZUJD010000394.1:0-2684 GCA_964620025.1 uncultured Ramlibacter sp.
CGGGATGAAGACCATCGGGTCACCGCCGGACGACACCATGCGGCGTGTCAGGCCCACCACCTCGTAGGTGTGGCGCCGGATTTCCACCCGGTCCCCCAGCGAGAGTCCGGTCTTAACATCAGCCACCGCCTCGTAATGGCTGCGCGCGAGATGCCTGCCCGCCAACAAATGGCCAGGTTGCCCGGGCAGGCCGGCGGCACCCGGTTCGATCCCGACCACCATGGCCCGAGCCTCTTTACCTCCCACCGTCCTGACCTGCATGGTGAAGTAAGTGATGTTGGCCGCCATGGCCACGCCGGGCATGCCCGCAATGCTGCGCACCACATCGTCCTTCAGACTGGATGATTCGGCATAAGGTCCCTGCGTGTCCTTTTGAACCACCCAGAGGTCGGCACCGGTGTTGTTCAACAAAGCTTGGGCATCGTCGACCATGCCGCGAAACACGCCAGCCATGGTCAATGTCACGCCAATGAGCAAACCCAGCCCCAGACCGGTGAGCACAAACTTGGCCCAACTGTGCTGAATGTCGCGCGCCGCCAGGCTGATCATGGCTGCGCCTTTTTAACCAGAGCGTCCACCACCTTGAAGCGGGCTCCTGTCGACAGCGACTTTTCGCTGTACACCACCACGGTGTCACCAGAGGCCAGTCCGCTCAGCGCCTGTACGCGGCCGTCCAGACTGGACACTCCCCACTGCACGGAAACAAAGTCCAATGCGCCGTCTTTCAGACGCCAGACGCCCGTTTGGCCCTGATGCGTCTGCACACTGGCCTGCGGTACCACCAAGGCCTGATCCTCTGGCTGCAACTGGAGCGTGACCTCAGCCATCTCGCCGATCGACAGCGATGCAGGCGATTGATCAAACGTCACTTGTGCGATGCGCTCCTCGGTCACTGCATCGGCCTGCAACTCCAGCCGTTCCAGCTTACCGGTCAGCACCTGCTGCGGTTGCGAGCGCAACACAATCTGGGCGGGCAAACCAAGCGCCAACCCTCTCGAGCGTGCCTGATCCACGCGCATCTTCACCCAGAGGGTGGTGGGATTTACCAACCTGATCACGGCTTGACCGGCCACCACCGTGCTGCCAGCTTCAGCATCACGGCTGACCACCACCGCGTCGGCCGGTGCGATCAATCGGGTGTTCTGTCTCTGCTGCACGGTGCTTGCACGCTCAGCTTGCAGTCGCTGGGCGTCCTGACGGGCCGCCTGCACGTTGGCTTGCGCGGCCTCGTTGGCCGCCTGCGCAGACAGCAGTTCCTGCTCGCGCCCCTCCAGTGCAGATGGGCTGATGAAGTTCTGCCGAGCCAATTCCTTTTGCCGGTTCAGATTGGTGGTGGCCAGCTCGCGCCGGGCTTTGGCGTCTGCCAGTTGAGCCTGTGCTGCCTTTTGAACGCTGACCGCCTTGGACAGCGCGGCATCTTGCGCCTGCAGGCGTTGGTCCAGATCCACCGGGTCCATCTCGGCCAGCAACTGTCCAGCCTTGACCGCCTGCCCCGCATCGACATGCACCCGCAATACGCGCCCCGCCACCGTGGGGCCCATCAGCCAACTCTGGCGCGCTTCCACACTGCCAATGCCGAACACCGAGGGCGTCAGGCTTTCACTCTTGACTTGTGTCACTGTGACTTGGGTCGGGGCAAGTGGCCCCATGCGAGTCGCTACGTATCCCAGCGCCGCAATCACGATCGCCGCGCTGATTGCGATCAAGACCTGTCGCTTGTTGATGTTGGAGAGTGTCATCGGCGCTTCTTTCGTCAGGTTGTAGGCTTTGGCAACAGGCCTGCCTCGTAGAGTTTGAACACGGCCTTGCCCTGTCGTGCCAGACCATGGAGATTGCCTGTGACCAGAGACTGCATGACCAGACCCTGAACCGCCCCCATAAAAAGGACGACTGCGGACGGGAGATCCACATCGTTTGCCAGCAAGCGTTCTTCGCGAGCCTGATCCAGCAGTTGAGTCACCACAATCCGGTAGTCGGCCATCAGTTGCTGCACCCTGCTTTTGAGCGGTGTGGGCTTGGCATGCTGCAACTCTTGAAAGACAAGTCGGGGAACACCAGGAAACTGCTCAACAAAACTGATGTGGGCCAAGAAGACAGCACGCAGTGCCTGCAAGGCATTGTCCTGCCGTGCTTGCGCCGCTTGCATGAGCCGCTCCATCAACGACTGGTGCGCCCAATCAAGAACAGCCAGCCAGATGGCCTCCTTACTTTCAAAATGCTTGAAGACGCCCCCTTGGGTGATGCCGATGGCCAAGGCCAGGTCACCCGTGGTGATTTCGGCCGGGCTGCGTTGCGCGGCCAATCCCAAGGCCGCCTGAACCAGTTCTGTCTGGCGGTCTTCGGTTTTGAGTCTGATCCGTATGTTGGCAGTCATTGAATAAGTAATTGATGAATTACTTTATCATGATTTCCAATCGTCTGTGGGTCAATAGCACCAGTAGGTTCGGCACCGGACCGGTCGTACGTGATCCGATCGTTTGAAACGAGCGCCAGCGACCGGTGTCTGTTGTACTGCTGTCATCTGGGTCGTCATCTGCCGAATGGCCGGTATTCACCGCGGCCACGAACCGACCCAGCAGCCGCGAATGTCTCTTGCCAGCCTTCAAGAGCCACCCGATGCAGCACGGCCGATGGCTGCTCCTGGCCGCTTGCAGTCCCAACAGGCGTATCGCCCTTTTTTATTC
>CAZUJD010000395.1:0-2673 GCA_964620025.1 uncultured Ramlibacter sp.
CTCGGACATGTTGCCGAGCGAGGCGCCGATGCCCCCCTGGGCCGCGACCGTGTGCGAACGCGTCGGGAAGACCTTGGACAGCACGGCGACGTTCAGGCCGGCACGCGCCAGCTGCAGCGACGCGCGCATGCCCGAGCCGCCCGCGCCGACGATGACGACGTCGAACTTGCGCGTGGTGATGTTGTTGGTTGTGTAGCTCATGGTTCGTGGGTCTCGTTATCCGTTGGCATTCACAGGCGCCAGAGGGCCTGGATGGCCCAGCCGGCGCAGCCGGTCAGCCAGACGATGGTGAAAATCTGCAGGGCCAGACGGATGCCCACGGGCTTGACGTAGTCCATCCAGACGTCGCGCATGCCGACCCACACGTGCCACAGCAGGGCGGCGATGACCGAGAAGGTCAGCACCTTCATCCACTGGCTGGCAAAAATGCCGGCCCATTTGTCGTAGCCGATCGGGCCGCGGCTGAAGATGACCTGAGCCAGCACGATGATCGTGAACAGGGCCATCAGGCCCGCCGTGACACGCTGGCTGAGCCAGTCGCGCAAACCGTAGTGGGCGCCGGTGACGATGCGTTTGGAACCGTAGTTGACAGACATTGTGAAGCTTCCCCTATTAGTACAGGCCGAACAGCTTGGCGCCCAGCACCAGCGTCAGCAAGACGCTCAGCGACAGGGTGACCACGGCGGAAGACTTGCCGAATTCCTTGCTCACTGCAGCGTGGCTCACGTCCATCCACAGGTGACGCAGGCCCGCAATGAAGTGGTGCAGGTAGGCCCAGATCAGGGCCAGCGCCACCAGCTTGACGAACCAGCCCGGCACAAAACCAAGGCCGCTGTTGAAGGCGGCCTTGAAGCGGGCAAACGAGTATTCAGACGAGACGGAGGTGTCGAACATCCAGATGATGAAGGGCATCAGCAGGAACATCAGCACGCCGCTGACGCGGTGCAGGATGGACACGATGCCGGCAGCGGGCAGTCGGTACGACGGAAGGTCCGTCAGGGCGTTGATATTGCGGAACTCAGGCCGCTTTTTGGCAAGCTCGGTCATGTGAACTTTCGTGGATGTGATGTAACCGCGTTGTAATTTGTCAGAAGCAGACAACCCAAAATTCTATTGCAACGCACAAACCTGACGCGGGGGTTGCAACTTTGTCGATCAAACTGGTCAGTTGGCGGCCCTTGCCGGTCGTGTTGCGCAGGCGCCTCAGCTCAGCTCGTTGCGGTAGTGGTGGGTGTCAGTCCGGTAGACCCCGCGGCGCAGTTCCATGGGAACGTCGTTGTAGGTGTAGGCCACCCGCTCCACGCTCAGCAGCGGCGAACCCGCTGGTACCTGCAGCAGCACACCTTGCTGGGCGTCGGCGGCAATGGCGCGGATTTTTTCCTCGGCGCGTACCATGCGCACACCGAACTCGACTTCGAACATGGCGTAGGTGGGCCCCTGGTAGCCGGCCATCTGCTCGGCGCTCAGGCCCTTGAAAGCCGCGCCGGGCAGCCACAGATCTTCCAGGATGGTCGGCACGCCGCCAAATGACAGGATCCGTCGCACCTGCAGCACTGCATCGCCCGAGCGCAGGGCCAGCGCACGGGCCACTTCCGCACTGGCGCGCAGCCGCCTGCATTCCACGATCTGGCGCTGGGCCGGGCCCTCGCTGTCCAGGTCGCCGCTGTCGGGCATGAGCTTGAGGAAACGGTACTGCACATGCTGCTCGGAATGGGTCGCCACGAACGTGCCCTTGCCCTGGCGGCGCACCACCAGATTCTCGGCGGCGAGATCGTCGATGGCCTTGCGCACGGTGCCCTGGCTTACGCGGTAGCGTGCCGCCAGGTCCATTTCGCTGGGAATGACCTCGCCCGGCTTCCATTCGCCAGCCTGCAGGCTTTGCAGGATCAGGCCCTTGATCTGCTGGTACAGCGGGCTGAACGCGGGCGTGGGCTGCGCCGGCGCGTCAACGCCGGGCACGATGTCAGCCAGCGCAGAAGGTGGGGTTTGGGCCATGCGGGGTCAGCTTGCGAAAGGGCTTGAAAGTCAGCGAATCATATCTTATATAAGACATAAGACAAATTGACGCCTCAGGGTTTTCGCGAGTACACTTGCCGGCTGTTTTGCACAGCTTGCGCCACAGGTGCGCGGGCTGTTGCCGACGCCGGTTTCACCACACTTCCTTCGGAGATTTCCCATGAGCAAAAAGCCCGTCCGCGTTGCCGTCACCGGCGCCGCAGGCCAGATCGGTTACGCCCTGCTGTTTCGCATTGCCTCCGGCGAGATGCTGGGCAAGGACCAGCCCGTCATCCTGCAACTGCTGGAAGTGCCGGTCGAAGGCCCGCAAAAGGCCCTGAAGGGCGTGATGATGGAGCTGGAAGATTGCGCATTCCCGCTGCTGGCCGGCATGGAAGCCCATAGCGACCCGATGACGGCTTTCAAGGACACCGACTACGCACTGCTGGTGGGTTCGATGCCCCGCAAGGCCGGCATGGAGCGTGCCGAGCTGCTGTCCATCAACGGCCAGATCTTCATCGGCCAGGGCAAGGCCCTGAACGCCGTGGCCAGCCGCAACGTCAAGGTGCTGGTGGTGGGCAACCCGGCCAACACCAACGCCTACATCGCCATGAAGAGCGCGCCCGACCTGCCGCGCAAGAACTTCACCGCCATGCTGCGCCTGGACCACAACCGCGC
>CAZUJD010000396.1:0-2664 GCA_964620025.1 uncultured Ramlibacter sp.
TGACCGAGCCCCACTGCGGCACCGACCTGGGCCTGATGCGCACCAAGGCCGAACCGCAGGCCGACGGCACCTACCGCATCACCGGCCAGAAGATCTTCATCTCGGCTGGTGAGCACGACATGGCCGGCAACATCATCCACCTGGTGCTGGCACGCGTGACCGACGCGCCCCCCGGCATCAAGGGCGTGAGCCTGTTCATCGTGCCGAAGTTCATGGTCAACAAGGACGGCTCGCTGGGCGAACGCAACGGCATCTACTGTGGCGGCCTGGAACACAAGATGGGCATCCACGGCAATGCCACCTGCCAGATGGTGCTGGACGGCGCCGTGGGCACCATGGTCGGCCAGCCGAACAAGGGCATGCAGGGCATGTTCGTGATGATGAATGCGGCCCGTCTGGGCGTGGGCAACCAGTCGCTGGGCCTGACCGAGGTGGCCTTCCAGAACGCGCTGGCCTATGCCAAGGACCGCATCCAGATGCGCAGCCTGTCCGGCCCCAAGGCCAAGGACAAGCCGGCTGACCCGATCATCGTTCACCCCGACGTGCGCAAGATGCTGCTGACCGCCAAGGCCTATGCCGAAGGCGGCCGTGCGCTGGCCATGTTCTGCGCCCTGCTGCTGGACAAGGTGCACTACCACCCCGATGAAAAAGTGCGCAAGGACAGCGACGAAATGCTGTCGCTGCTGACACCGATCGTGAAGGCCTTCCTGACCGACAACGGCCACATCGCCACCAACGCCTGCATGCAGGTGTTTGGCGGCCACGGCTTCATCAAGGAATGGGGCATGGAGCAGTTTGTGCGCGACAACCGCATCAACATGATCTACGAGGGCACCAACACCGTCCAGAGCCTGGACCTGCTGGGTCGCAAGATCCTGGGCAACAACGGCGCCACGCTGCAGAAGTTCGGCAAGCTGGTGGGCAAGCTGGTGGCTGAAGAAGGCGTGAACGAGAAGATGGCCGAGTTCATCAACCCGCTGGCCTACCTGGGCGACCAGATGACCAAGTTCACGACCGAGATCGGCTTCAAGGGTTTCCAGAACCCCGACGAGGTGGGCGCGGCCGCGGTGGATTACCTGCGTGTGGCCGGCCACCTGGTGTTTGGCTACTTCTGGGCGCGCATGGCCCAGGTGGCGTTGCGCGAGATTGCAGCGGGCAACACCGATCCCTTCTACCAGGCCAAGCTGCAGACGGCGCGGTTCTACTTTGCCCGCCTGTTCCCCGAGACCGCCACGCTCATGCGCACGGCTCGCGCGGGCAGCAAGGTGCTCATGGACACCGAAGCCGCGCTGGCCTGACAGCCGTCAACCCAACGCCTGCAAGGAGATCGCCATGTACGTCCGTTACTTCGCCGGCCTGGTGTTCCTGTCGTCCGTCGGTGCCGCCTGGGCACAAGCCACGCCGGCCGGCCTGTGGCGCAGCATTGACGACAAGACGGGTGAGGCCAAGGCAGAAATCCGCATCACTGACGCCGGCGGCGTGCTGAACGGGCGCATCGAACGCCGGCTGGCCAGGGATGCCAGGCCCGGCGTCGTGTGCGACGAATGCAGCGATGACCGCAAGGGCAAGCCGGTGGACGGCCTGGAGATCATCCGGGGCGCCAGGAAGGCCGAAGGCAAGGACGTGTGGGAAGGCGGCCGGATTCTCGACCCCGAAAACGGCCGCGACTACGCGCTGCGCATGACACCCATTGAAGGCGGCAGGAAGCTCGAAGTGCGTGGCTCGTTCGGCCCCTTCGGCCGCACGCAAACCTGGGTCAGAGCCCAATGAAGCCTATCCCCGAAGCGGCCTTCGGCCGCCTCACCCTCAAGGGGGCAACGCCAGAGGCCCGGCATAGCCGGTTCCACGGCGTTCCCTTAAAGACCCGTTAATTGCAAGAAGCATCTATGTCCAGATTCCAAGTGAAGAAAGTCGCCGTGCTCGGCGCAGGCGTGATGGGCGCGCAGATCGCGGCGCACCTGGTCAACGTCAAGGTGCCGGTCGTGCTGTTTGACCTGCCCGCCAAAGAGGGGCCGAAGAACGGCATCGTGACCCGGGCCATTGAAGGCCTGAAGAAGCTCAAGCCATCGCCGCTGGGCGTGGTGGACGACGCGTCGCTGATCCAGCAAGCGAACTACGAAGAGCACATGGAGCAGCTGAAAGACTGCGACCTGATCATCGAGGCCATCGCCGAGCGCATGGACTGGAAGCTGGACCTGTACCGGAAGATCGCGCCTTTTGTAGCACCGCATGCGATCGTGGCGTCCAACACCTCGGGCCTGTCGATCACCAAACTGTCCGAGGCGCTGCCCGAAGGGATCAAGCCGCGCTTTTGCGGCATCCACTTCTTCAACCCGCCACGCTACATGTACCTGGTGGAGCTGATCAACACGCCCACCACCAACGCGCACATCCTGGACGACCTGGAAACCTTTGTGACCAGCGGTCTGGGCAAGGGCGTGGTGCGCGCCAAGGACACGCCGAACTTCATCGCCAACCGTGTGGGCATCGCCGGCATGCTGGCCACGATGAAGGAAGTGGAAAACTTCGGTCTGACCTATGACGTGGTGGACGACCTGACGGGCAAGAAGCTCGGCCGCGCCTCCAGCGGAACCTTCCGCACCGCCGACGTGGTGGGCCTGGACACCATGGCCCACGTGGTCAAGACGCTGCAGGACAACCTGA
>CAZUJD010000397.1:0-2639 GCA_964620025.1 uncultured Ramlibacter sp.
AGCGCTGCAAACCGGGCCTGGCCCGCATCGGTCAGCGCGGCGGCGACTGCGGCCGGTGCACGGGCTGGCTTGTCGCGCCGCGCTTTGCCTGCGCCTGGCGCCGACACCGACTCGCGCAGCATCACGGGCTGCTCACCCTTGAGCACGGCGCGTGAACCCTCGGTCAGCTGCAGCGTGTTGAAGGCCTGCGCGTCCACTGCAAGCGCGCCAGTGGCGATCAGCTGGCGCAGCACGCCGCGCAGCTGTGCCTCGCTGAACGCCGCGCCCAGGCCAAAGGTGCTGATGCGCTCGTGGCCGAACTGCGTGACCTTGTCCGTCACCTTGCCACGCAGGATGTCCATGATGTGTCCGGCACCGAAACTGATGCCGCTTTGCTGCTGCACGCGGTAGATCGTGGAAAGCAGCTTGCGTGCCGCGTCGGTGCCGTCCCACACCTGCGGTGGGTTCAGGCAGTTGTCGCAGTTTCCGCAGGCTGTGCTGTCTTCGCCAAAGTACTTCAGCAGGCGAACGCGCCGGCAGTCCACGGCTTCGGCCAGTGACAGCAACGCGTCCAGCTTGCCCACCATGACCTGCTTGAAGTCCTCGCCCGCCGGGCTTTCGTCGATCATGCGGCGCTGGTTCACCACGTCCTGCAGGCCATAGGCCATCCAGGCATCGGCGGGTTGTCCGTCGCGGCCCGCGCGGCCGGTTTCCTGGTAATAGCCTTCGATGTTCTTGGGCATGTCCAGGTGGGCCACAAAACGCACGTCGGGCTTGTCGATGCCCATGCCGAAGGCAATGGTGGCCGTCATCACGATGCCGTCTTCGCGCAGGAAGCGGTCCTGGTGGGCCTGTCGCACGGCTGCATCCAGCCCGGCGTGGTAGGGCAGGGCAGTGAGACCTGCATCGTTCAGCGCCTGGGCCATTTCCTCGACCCGCTTGCGCGACTGGCAGTACACGATGCCGGCGTCGCCCGCGTGCTCGCGCTCGATGAAGCGCAGCAGCTGCAGCGTCGGGTCCTTCTTTTCCACAATGGCATAGCGGATGTTGGGCCGGTCAAAGCTGCTGACGAACTGGCGGGCCTCTTCCAGCTGCAGCCGCTCCACGATGTCGGCGCGGGTAATGGCATCGGCCGTGGCCGTCAGCGCCATGCGCGGTACGCCGGCATAGCGCTCGTGCAGCACGGTCAGCGCGCGGTACTCGGGGCGGAAGTCATGGCCCCACTGGCTTACGCAGTGTGCTTCGTCAATGGCAAACAGGCTGAGCTGGCCGCGCTCGTGCAGTGAATCCAGCTGGGCCAGAAAGCGCGGGGTGGTTACCCGCTCGGGCGCCGCATACAGCAGCGTGATCTCGCCGCGCAGCAGGCGCTTTTCCACCGCGTTGGCTTCTTCGCCCGACAGGGTGGAGTTGAGGAAGGCCGCTTCCACGCCGGCCTCGTGCAAGGCGCCGACCTGGTCGTGCATCAGCGCGATCAGCGGCGACACCACGATGGTGATGCCATGCCCGGCGCGCTGGCGCGCAATCGCCGGTATCTGGTAGCACAGGCTCTTGCCGCCGCCTGTGGGCATCAGCACCAGCGCGTCGCCGCCGGCCACCACGTGATTGATGATGCCGGCCTGGGGTCCGCGAAAGGCCTCGTAGCCGAAGACCTCCTGGAGGATCGAAAGGGGTACCGTCAACCTACATCTGCTCCCAGGGCAGGCCGTCATAGCGCCAGCCGTTCAGTGTGGACCGCTTGAACTGGTCGTCCAGGTCGCCCTCGAAGCCGTGCAGCACATGCGCTACGCTGGAAAAGCCGGCGGCTTCCAGTGCCTCCCCGGCGGCCAGCGTACGCTTGCCGCTGCGACAGATCAGCAACACGGGTCGGTCCTTGCTGCCGGCTTCGCGCTCCACGGCGGCTGCAAAGGCGGACGGATCGGGTGTGAGGTCGGGGTATTCGTACCAGGGGATATTTTCCACGCCGGGTGGCCGGCCAACATACAGGGATTCGATCTCCATGCGCACGTCGACAAACAGCGTGTCGGGCTGTTGCTGGATCTGGGCCCAGGCCTCCTTGGGGAGCAGGTGTTTCATGGCCCTTATTGTCAAGGGAAAAGGCGGGGTCCCTAAAATGTCGGGACCATGAAGTCCATCTCCTACACCCGCGGTCAGGCCCTGCCTGGCATCCTGGCGCAACGCATTGCCGTGCTGGATGGCGCGATGGGCACCATGATCCAGCGCTTCAAGCTCACCGAGGCGCAGTACCGTGGCGAACGGTTCAGGGACTTCGCCCATGACGTCAAGGGCAACAACGAGCTGCTGAGCCTGACCCGCCCCGATGTGATTGCCGACATCCACGAAGGCTATCTGGCCGCGGGTGCCGACATCATCGAAACCAATACCTTTGGTGCCACCACCATTGCCCAGGCCGATTACGGCATGGAGCATCTGGCGCGCGAGATGAACCTGGAGTCCGCGAAAATCGCGCGTGCCGCCTGCGACAAGTACAGCACGCCGGACAGGCCGCGGTTTGTGGCCGGCGCCCTGGGCCCCACGCCCAAGACCGCCAGCATCAGTCCCGACGTGAATGACCCCGGTGCGCGCAATGTGGACTTCGAAACCCTGCGCGCGGCCTACTACGAGCAGACCGAGGCGCTGGTCGAGGGCGGGGCCGACCTGCT
>CAZUJD010000398.1:0-2630 GCA_964620025.1 uncultured Ramlibacter sp.
GGTCAGTGGCGCTGGCTGTCCACCGCTGACCTGTTGGCGATCACAGGCTGATCCGGCTGACAAAGTCGCGGATCAGCTCGGTCACCTGCTGTGGCTGATCGCGGTGTGGCGAATGGCCGCAACGTGCAATGGCCTGCAGTTCCAGCAAGCCGCGTGTGGGGCCGATTTCCTCAATCTGGCGCATCGTGCCGTAAACGTCATCTGCGCCCTGCAAGGCAAGAACAGGTGCACTGATCTGGTGGCAATCTTCCCGGATATCAAAAGACCGGAACGCGGGGCTGAGCCAGACGTCGTTCCACTGCCAGAAGGCCCCGTCCACGTCCGCGTGGTAACGCGCCAGCCGCTCGCGCAAGCCACCCGTTTCGAAGGCAATGCGGGCCTGCTCGATGGACTGGATGGAGATTTCCTCGACCACTACATGAGGGGCCATGACGATGCAGGCCTGGACCGGATAACGGCTGGCATACAGCAGGGCGATGCTGCCTCCGTCTGAATGGCCCAACAGCACGGGCTGGCTGATTCCCAATGTCTGCAGCAGGTCAGGCAGGACCTCCCAGGCTTCGCGGTGCATGTAGTCAGCCGGCAGGCGGCCTGCGCCGCGCACATCGGGCACCGGATCCGACCGGCCATAGCCCCGGCGCGAATACACCAGGCCAGGTCGGCCGGTGACCGCGCAGACGGTATGCGGCCACGATTCCGCGCGGCCTTGCCACATGGCCACCGAACCCAGGCCTTCATGGAGGAAAACGATGGGTGGATGCGTCGTGCCGGCCGCGCCCGGGATGCGCTGGACCTCCAGCCTGACGCCCTTGATGTCAATCAACTCCATGCAGCCGATGTTACGGGATGCCAGCCGGTGGCCGGCAGGGGGCGGATACACTTGTGGGTTAGTCCTGAACTGGTTTGTCCGTGAAATTTTTCTCCCGTCTGGCCGCGCTTGCCGTGGTCGTGCTGTCTGCGACCTGCCTGCATGCCAACCCGCAGACGCATCCAATCTTCGTACTGAATTCACTGGACGCCAGCGTCAGCGTGATTGACCCGGTCTCGTGGAAGGAAATGCGGCGCATTCCCACCGGCAAGGAGCCGCACCACCTGTACCTCACGCCCGATGAAAAGTCCGTGATCATCGCGAACGCTTTGGGCGACTCGCTGACTTTCATCGACCCCCGTACCGCAGAAGTCCAGCGCACCGTGCGTGGCATCCTGGACCCTTATCACCTGCGCTTTTCGCCCGACATGAAATGGTTTGTCACGGCGGCAAACCGCCTGAACCATGTGGACATCTACCGTTGGGACGGAAAGGACATGGCGCTGGCCAAGCGCATTTCCACGGCCAAGACACCCAGCCACCTGTGGATCGACAGCAAGAGCAGCACGGTCTATGTGTCCATGCAGGACAGCGATGAACTGGTTGCCATCGACCTGGCCACCCAGGTGCAGAAATGGCGCATCAAGACCGGCCCGATGCCTGCCGATGTGTACGGCACTCCCGATGACCGGCATGTGCTCGTGGGTTTGACCGGCAGCGACGGTGTCGAGGTGTTTGACGTCAGCGGCAAGGAGCCCCGGTCCGTGCGCAGGATCAAGACCGGTGATGGCGCGCATGCCTTCCGTGCCGCGGGTGACCGCCGCCACCTCTACGTGAGCAACCGGGTGGCGAACACCATCAGCAAGCTCGACATGCAGTCGTTTGAAGTGACCGGCAGTTTTGCCGCGCCCGGCGGCCCCGACTGCATGGACATTACCGGTGGCGGCAAACTGCTGCTGGTGACCTCGCGCTGGTCGCGCAAGCTCACGGTGATTGACACCGAGCAGAAAAAGATTGTGCGCCAGGTCAATGTCGGAAAATCACCGCATGGTGTCTGGACGCTTGATCACGTACCGCGCTGAACGCATCCTGGCTGCGGCGGTGGCCGCCTTGTCACTGTGGGCAACGGCTGCTGCGCATGCCCAGGGTTGTGCCAGGCCGCTGTATCTGACCTTTGACACCGGCCACATGGAGGTGGCCCCCCTGGTTGCGGATGTGCTGCGGCGCCAGCAGGTGCGTGTGACCTTCTTCGGCGCCAACGAACGTACAAAATCCGGTGACGGCAGCCTGGGCGAGCACTGGGCACCCTGGTGGAAAGCCCGCGCGGCCGAAGGCCACGAATTTGCCTCGCATACCTGGGACCATGTGTACTGGCGTGCCGATCTGCCGGGTGAACCCGTGCGTTTTCGCGTCCGTGCCTCGGCGGGTGAGCTGGCCGGGCGCGACCTGCAATGGAGCGCAGGCGACTACTGCACGCAGATCACCCGCGCGGCGCGGCGCCTGCAGGACATCACGGGCAAGAAAACGCTGCCTCTGTTTCGCGCGCCCGGCGGCAAGACGTCGGCCCGATTCCTGGCGGCCACCCGTGCCTGTGGTTTTGAGCATGTGGGCTGGGCGGCGGCGGGCTTCCTGGGTGACGAATTGCCCAGCGAGCAGTTCAGCAACGATGCATTGCGGGACAAGGCACTGCGCGACATCCGCAGTGGCGACATCCTGGTGGCGCACCTGGGCATCTGGTCGCGCAAGGACCCCTGGGCGCCGGCCGTTCTGGAGCCGCTCATCATTGGCCTGAAAGAACGCGGGTTCTGTTTTGAAACCCTTC
>CAZUJD010000399.1:0-2624 GCA_964620025.1 uncultured Ramlibacter sp.
TGCTCACGCGCGCCAGCATCTTGAAGGCCGAGCCCAGCTCGTCCCGTGCAACGCACGCTATGGCTGCGCGCAGCTCGTGCAGCATCAGCTTCATCCACAGCTCGCTGGTCTGGTGCTGGATGATGAACAGCATCTCGTTGTGGTCTGGCGACAGGGGCTTCTGCGCATTGAGAATGGCGTCCAGCTGCAGGTAGTCGCCATAGCTCATGTCGCGGCTGAAATCGAGTTTTGCCTTCTCGTCGTGGACGATGTGTTCGGGCTTGCTGCTCATCACGTCACCGCATGCTTCTGGTTGAACTCGGGGCGCTGCCATTCGGCGGTATCCAGGACCTGCCTGAGTTGCTCCACGGCATTCCACACGTCCTCGAACCCGAGGTACAGCGGTGTGAAGCCAAAGCGCAGGATGTCCGGCGCCCGGTAGTCGCCGATGACACCGCGGGCAATCAGCGCCTGCACGATCGCATAGGGCCCTGCGTC
The DNA here is from genome assembly GCA_964620025.1 of uncultured Ramlibacter sp. GTDB lineage: Bacteria > Pseudomonadota > Gammaproteobacteria > Burkholderiales > Burkholderiaceae_C > RAM1. The sequence goes on from CAZUJD010000399.1 coordinate 478, forward strand.
GCGCGACAGGCAGACCTGAGACCCCCGCAGCGCGTGCTGGCGCGGCGTGACCAGTGTCAGGCCGTGGCCGCCGCAGCGTTCTTGCACCAGGCTGATGAACAGGTCGGTCAGCGCCAGCGACTTGGCTCGCAGCGCTGCCATGCCGCCCATGGGCTGCGCGGCCAGCAGGGTGTCCAGCCCGCATTCCAGCGCCGTCATGCTCAGGATGGGCTGCGTTCCACACAGGTAGCGCGTGATGCCGGGTGCGGGCCGGTAGTCAGGCGTGAACTCAAACGGCGCGGCGTGGCCCCACCAGCCAGCCAGCGGCTGCCAGAAACGTTCGGCATGACGCGGGTGGACCCACACGAAAGCCGGGGCGCCCGGGCCGCCGGTGAGGTACTTGTAGCCGCAACCGATCGAAAAATCAGCGTTGGCGCCGTTCAGGTCCACAGGTACCGCCCCCGCGCTGTGCGCCAGGTCCCACACCGTCAGTGCGCCGGCTGCGTGGGCGGCCTCAGTGACCGCAGCCATGTCGTGCATCGCGCCGGTGCGGTAGTTCACGTGGGTGAGCATCAGCACGGCGACGTCTTTGGTCAGGGCGGCGGCGATTTCATCGGGCTCAACCAGCAGCAAACGCAGGCCGCGTTCCCTGCACAAGGCTTGGGCGATGTACAGGTCTGTGGGGAAATTGCTGCGTTCGCTCACGATCAGCTTGCGCTGCGGCGCGTCCTGCGCCGCAATGTTCAGGGCGGCACTGAGTACCTTGTACAGGTTGATGGAGGTGCTGTCCGTGGCCACCACCTCGCCCGGCTCCGCACCGATGAGCTGCGCAATCTTGTCACCCAGCCGCTGGGGAAGCGAGAACCAGCCGGCGGAGTTCCAGCTCCGGATCAGGCCGTTTCCCCATTCCTGCGTCACGGCCGCAGCCACACGCGCCGGGGCGGCCTTGGGCATGACGCCCAGCGAATTGCCGTCCAGGTAGATCACATCCGGCGCGATGGTGAACAGGTCTCGCAGCGTACGCAACGGGTCTTGCGCGTCCAGAGCGCGGCAGTCTTGCAGGGTGGTCATGGGTTTCTCAGGATGGCTCGAACGGGGGACGCATCCGCCGTCATCAGTTTCAGGGGCAGGGCAACGAGTTCGTAGTCGCCCTCGGGCACGTCGTCCAGCACCAGGTTCTCCAGTACGCGCAGGTTGCGCCGGCGAATCACCTGGTGGCTGTCCAGCGTCTTGCTGTCAGCGGGGTCGATGCTGGCGGTGTCGATGCCGACCAGCGTCACGCCCAGGCCGGCCAGGCGTTCGACGGTGTCGGGCGCGTAGGCGCTCAGGGCGCCGTCCCAGCGGTCCACCGGCATCCGCGCGTAGGTGCGCACCAGCACCCTTGCCGGCAGCGCGTCCAGAGCGTGCTGCAGGTGGTGCCATTGAACCAGCGGACCGCAACCGATGGCATGGATCACCCGGCACGGGCCGATGAAGGGCGCCAGGTCCAGCGCGCCCACGGGCGCGCCTGCGGGGTCGTAGTGCAGGGGGGCGTCGGCATGGGCACCGACATGCGGCGACAGCGTCATGCTGCTCACATTCACCGGGCATCCCGGGCCGATGCTGGCGGCCCACTGCTGCCGGTAGGGTGTATCGCCCGGGAACACCGGCGAGCCGGGTTGAACGGGCGGGGAAATGTCCCAGATCTGAGGCGACGGGCGGGTCATGGGCGAAAGTTTGCACCCGCTCCCCAAGCCATGGTGTCGGTAATTTCCAACAGCCCGCAAAAATACTTGAGGCTTAAAGCATCTGGTGTTTACAGCGGCGGCAAGCCATGCCTGGCGCGGGCCCGGGCGCAGGCGTCGCTGCCTTCTTCAAATTCACGGCAGGGCGAGGGACGCCACTCATAGATGCCGCAAGCGGCCTGGTGACCCACCTGGCCGGTCAGCGCCGCGCATCGGGGGCGGGCATGGTCGGTGCCGCGCATGCGCAGGATGCCGTCGGTGACCTCGACCGACAGGCCCGCGGGCACGCAACCGCCGTGTTCTTCGGATTCATGCACGGAAAAGTCAACGCGAAAGCCTGCGCAGCAGGCGCCGCAGGTCAGGCAGGCGGTCATGGTCGCATCCGGATCAGACCTTGCCCAGCAGCAGGTAGGCCTCACCGCCGAGCGGCGTGATGGTGAGCCC
>CAZUJD010000400.1:0-2622 GCA_964620025.1 uncultured Ramlibacter sp.
GTGGCCGTGGAGCACGCCAATCTGGGACCTCGGCGGCATGGTCACCCCGGGCTGGTGCCGCACGCAACCCCGCTCAAGCCGGCCGGCCGTTCCACCCTGAAGGCCTGACCCCACGGCAACGGGCGGCGCGTCTACACTGCGGTGTGAAACACAACTCCGGCTGTTCCCGTTCATGATGCGTCGTTACTGGTTGATCTTCTCGCAGGCCGTCACCGTGCTTTTGGCGGCCTGGTTTGTCGTGGCCACGCTCAAGCCTGACTGGCTCAACCGCCGCCCGACCGCCGGGGGTGTCGTGGCGCTGGTGGAGGCGCCACCAGCCAGCCCCGGCAGTGTGCCGGCTGGCAGTTTCCGCAGTGCAGCCCAAAAAGCATCGGCCGCGGTGGTCAGCATCAACACCAGCAAAGCCGCACAGCGTTCCCCGCACGACGGCGACCCCTGGTTCCGCTTCTTTTTCGGCGACCGGGGCAATCAGCCCCAGGCGGGACTGGGCAGCGGCGTGATCGTGAGTGCCGAGGGCTACATCCTGACCAACAACCATGTGGTGGAAGGCGCTGACGAAATCGAGGTCATCCTGAATGATTCCCGGCGGACCAAGGCCAGGATCATCGGCACCGACCCCGACACCGACCTGGCCATCCTCAAAATCAGCCTGGACAGGTTGCCGTTGATTACGCTGGGCAACTCCGATGCGCTGCAAGTAGGCGACCAGGTGCTTGCCATAGGCAACCCGTTCGGCGTGGGGCAAACCGTGACCGGCGGCATCGTCAGCGCGCTGGGGCGCAACCAACTGGGCATCAATACCTTCGAAAATTTCATCCAGACCGATGCGGCTATCAATCCGGGCAACTCGGGCGGTGCGCTGGTTGATGCCAACGGCCACCTGATGGGCATCAACACCGCCATTTACTCGCGGTCGGGCGGAAGCATGGGCATTGGTTTTGCCATCCCGGTGTCCACTGCCCGGCTGGTCATGGAGGGCATTGTCAAGGATGGTGTTGTCACCCGGGGCTGGATCGGTGTGGAGCCTGGCGAACTGTCGCCTGAACTGGCCGAGACCTTCGGCGTGAAGGTCAAGGAAGGCGTGATCATCACCGGGGTGCTGCAAAACGGTCCGGCGGCACAGGCCGGCATCCGACCGGGCGACGTCATTGCCGAGGTGGCCGGCAAACGCGTGACCAATGTGTCCGAGCTGCTGACCGCTGTAGCCTCCCTCAAGCCGGGAACAGCCTCGAAATTCGATGTACGCAGGGGCTCAGAAAAACTGACACTGGATGTCACACCGGGCATACGGCCACGGCCCCGCCCGGTCCAGCGCTGATACTGCTCAAGGTGCTTTGGCAGCCTCGGCATCTTCCGTGTCGTCCGGCGCCTTGGACACCTTGACAAACCAGCGGGCCGCAACAATCCCGATCTCGTAAAGAATGCACATCGGAATGGCCAGTGCAAGCTGCGAAATCACATCCGGCGGTGTCACCACCGCAGCAACGACAAACGCCACTACGATGAAATAACCGCGAAATGCCTTGAGCTTCTCAATGGTGACGAGGTTGAAGCGCACCAGCAGCATCACCACGATGGGCACCTGGAAGGCCAGTCCAAACGCAATATAAAGCGAAAGTATGGCCTCCACATAGGACGAAATGTCCGGTGTGGCAGCCACGCTGTCTGGCGTAAAGCCCTGGATAAAGCCGAACATCTTGTCCAGAACGAAGAACTGCACAAAAGCAATGCCCACGTAAGCCAGCAAGCTGCCGAAAAAGATCAGTGGCAGGGCAAATTTTTTCTCGTGGCTGTAGAGCCCGGGGGCAACAAAAGCCCAGATCTGGTACATGAGCCAGGGCAGCGCGACCAGCACCGCCACCAGCATCAGCACCTTCAGCGGCACGAAAAATGGCGAAAACACCCCCACTGCGATCAGCTTGGCATTTGGGGGCATGTGCGCGCGGATAGGCTGCGCGATGAAGTCAATCAGGCCGTTCGGGCCGGGCCAGATGGCCAGCAGGATCACCGCCACCGCAATGCCGTACACACAGTACAACAGCCGGTCGCGCAGCTCCATCAGGTGCTGAACAAAAGGCTGCTCGGTGCCTGCGAGTTCGTCTTCTTTTTTCTGCGGGTCGGACATGGTGGGAAGGTGTTTCGGGTCAAGCCCACAAATGGCGCGACCCGTGCGGGCAAACGCCGGACGTGCCGGTCAACTGAGTTTCTGGGGCCGGTAGCGCGCGACACGCGCTGCGCCGGACAACGCTTTCGTGCGTATGCCGGCGCGGGCCTTGTACCAGTTGGGGGTGGCGCCCTGCTTGATGCGCCATTTCTTTTTGGGATGCCGGTACTCGGGATAGGTGGTGGGCAGTTCGCCCGTGAGCGCAGCCTGCGCTTCACCCGTGGTCTCGGACCATTGCTTTTCGAAATCGCTGGCGCTGGTCTGAATGGAGTTTTCGACGTCACGCGCCGCACCCTCGACCGTGTCCTTCATTTTCTTGAGCTCATCCAGCTCCATGGAGCGGTTGACCTCGGCCTTGACGTCGGACACATAGCGCTGGGCCTTGCCCAGCAGCGTACCCACCGTGCGGGCTACGCGCGGCAGCTTTTCGGGCCCGATGACGATCAGCGCGACCGCGC
>CAZUJD010000401.1:0-486 GCA_964620025.1 uncultured Ramlibacter sp.
CGATCACCGCGCCGGTCAGCGGCACCTTCTGGCACAGCGTGAGCTGGATGTCGCCCGTGCCCGGGGGCATGTCCACGATCAAATAGTCCAGGTCTTTCCAGTTGGTCTGGGTGATCAGCTGCTCCAGCGCCTGGCTGGCCATGGGGCCGCGCCAGACCATGGCCTGGTCATCGCTGACCAGAAAGCCGATGGAGTTGACCTGGATGCCGTGGCCGATCTTGGGCTCCATGGTCTTGCCGTCCAGCGTCTCGGGCTTGCCGCTGGTGCCGGTCATCATGGGCTGGCTGGGGCCGTAGATGTCGGCGTCCAGCAGGCCCACCGACGCACCCTCGGCCGCCAGGGCCAGCGCCAGGTTCACGGCCGTGGTGCTCTTGCCCACGCCGCCCTTGCCCGACGCCACCGCAATCACGTTCTTCACGCCCGGCATCAGGTTCACGCCGCGCTGGGCTGCATGGGCCACGACCTTGCTGCTCAAGGTGGCGGATA
>CAZUJD010000401.1:496-2605 GCA_964620025.1 uncultured Ramlibacter sp.
TACCCCGGGCACGGTTTTGGCCGCAGCCACCAGGGCCGAGCGCAATGCGGGGATCTGGGTTTTGGCGGGGTAGCCCAGCTCCACGTCAAACGACACCTCGCCGCCGCTCACCTGCAGGTTCTTCAGCGCCTTGGTAGAAACAAAATCTTTGCCGGTGTTGGGGTCAACGACGGTTTGCAGGGCTTGCAGGAGCTGGTCTGGGGTGGGCATTGGTGTTACTTGTAAGGGCGAGGGGCCAGTTTAGCGATAACTCCTAAAATGAGGGGTTTCCCCAAGAAGAAGCCCCTCTCATGTCTGCCCAGCGCAAGCTTTTCGTCACCACCGCCCTGCCCTACGCCAACGGCAAGTTCCACATCGGCCACATCATGGAATACATCCAGGCCGACATCTGGGTGCGCCACCAGCGCATGCAGGGCAGCCAGGTGCACTTTGTCTGCGCTGACGACGCCCACGGCGCGCCCATCATGATCGCGGCCGAAAAGGCCGGTGTGACGCCGCAGGCCTTTGTGGCCGGCATTGCGGCTGGCCGCAAGGAATACCTGGACGGCTTTCACATCGCGTTTGACAACTGGCACAGCACCGACGCGCCTGAAAACCATGCGCTCGCGCAGCAGATTTACCGCGACCTGAAGGCCAACGGGCTGATTTCCAGCAAGACGATTGAACAGTTCTTTGACCCCGAAAAGAACATGTTCCTGCCCGACCGGTTCATCAAGGGCGAATGCCCCAACTGCCATGCCAAGGACCAGTACGGCGACAACTGCGAGGTCTGCTCCAAGGTTTACAGCCCCACCGACCTGATCAACCCGTATTCGGCCCTGTCGGGCGCCACGCCGGTGCTGAAAACGTCCGAGCACTTCTTCTTCAAGCTGTCGGACCCGCGCTGCCTGAGCTTTCTGAAAGAGTGGACCAACAGCGGCGCGGTGCAGACCGAGGTACTCAACAAGATCAGCGAATGGCTGGTGCCTGACGAGTCGGGCAAGACGGCCCTGGGCGACTGGGACATCAGCCGCGACGCGCCGTACTTTGGCATCGAGATCCCCGACGCACCGGGCAAGTATTTTTATGTGTGGCTGGACGCGCCCGTGGGCTACCTGGCCTCGCTCAAGAATTACCTGGGCAAGATTGGTGTGGACTACGACGCCTTCATTGCCGACCCACAGGTGGAGCAGTACCACTTCATCGGCAAGGACATCATCACCTTCCACACGCTGTTCTGGCCGGCCATGCTGCACTTCAGCGGCCGCAAGGTGCCCAACCAGGTGTTTGTGCATGGCTTCTTGACCGTGAACAACGGCGAGAAGATGAGCAAGAGCCGCGGCACCGGCCTGGACCCGCTGAAGTACCTGAGCCTGGGCATGAACCCCGAATGGCTGCGCTATTACCTGGCCGCCAAGCTCAACGGCCGCAACGAAGACATCGACTTCAACCCCGACGATTTCATGGCCCGGGTCAACAGCGACCTGATCGGCAAGTACGTGAACATTGCGAGCCGCGCGGTCAAGTTTGTGCCGGGCGGCAAACTGGTGGCCGCGCCGTCATTGGCCGAGGTGGACGCCGCCGCGCTGGCCGCGAATGTCCAGTCGCTGTACGAGTCGCGCGACTACGCCCGCGCGCTGCGCGAGATCATGGCCGTGGCCGATGTGGTGAACGCCGCATTTGACACCGCCGCGCCCTGGAAGCTGGCCAAGGAAGGCAAGGGCGATGAAGCCGCCGCCGTGGGCAGCTGGTGCCTGGAAATGTTCAAGCTGCTGACCGCCTGCCTGAAGCCCGTGCTGCCCGCCCTGGCCGCGCAGGCTGAAGGCTTTTTGCAATGCGCGCCGCTGGGCTGGGCCAACGCCGCCACACCGCTGGGTGCGGGCCACACCGTGGGCAAGTACGAGCATTTGATGCAGCGCGTGGACGTGAAGCAGCTGGATGCGCTGTTTGAGCCCCCCGCCGCACCCGAGCCTGAAAAGCTCGTGCCCGGCGGCGAAGATCTGGCGCCCACCATCACCATCGACGACTTCACCAAAATCGACCTGCGCATCGCAAAAATCGTCAACTGCGAAGCCGTGGAAGGCTCCACCAAGCTGCTGCGCCTGACGCTGGATGTGGGCGAAGGCCGCA
>CAZUJD010000402.1:0-2601 GCA_964620025.1 uncultured Ramlibacter sp.
GCAATGCTCGTTTTTCAGACAGTGCTTTCGAGCCGTTCGTAGAGCTTTGCCCGAGAAATGCCCAGCAGCCGGGCCGCTGCTACCTTGTTGCCGCCGGTTGCGGCCATGGCGGCCTCAATCGCTCGTTGCTCCAGTTCGGCCACCTGCTCGGCCAAAGGCCGCAGGACTGCGTCCGGCGAGGCATCCACGCCCGGCGCACCTGACGGCGCCGGCCACCGCGCAGGAGCAATCTGCTTCACGCCCGATTCGCGCAGCACTTCTTCGAGCACGGCCGTTTCAAGGTGCTGCGAATCGCTACGCATGGCGGCCTGTTCCAGGACGTTGCGAAGCTCACGGATGTTGCCGCGCCAGACCTGGCCCGACAGCAGCGCCAGCGCCTCGGGGCTCAGCTCGGGCGGGGCCGAGCCACTGCGGTGCGCCATGTCTTCGCCTAGCACTTCGACCAGCGCCGGTATGTCGCCACGCCGCTCGCGCAGCGGCGGCACGCGGATCGGCAGCACATTCAGCCGGTAGTAGAGGTCTTCGCGGAACCGGCCCTCACGCACCAGCGCCCCCAGATCACGCGAGGTGGCTGCGATCAGCCGCGCGTCAAAAGGCACCAGCTTGTTGGAGCCCAACGGTTCTATTTCACCCTCTTGCAGGGCGCGCAGCAGCTTGGCCTGCAGCGCCTGCGGCATGTCGCCAATTTCGTCCAGGAACAGCGTGCCGCCGTCAGCGAGCTTGAATTTGCCGTCGCGGCCCTTGCGATCGGCGCCGGTGTAGGCACCAGGCGCCACGCCAAAAAACTCGGCCTCCAGCAGCGTGTCGGGCACGGCGGCAATGTTCACGCTGACGAGCGGGCCCCGGGCCCGCGCGGATGCAGCGTGGATCGCATGCGCCAGCAGTTCCTTGCCTGTGCCGGTCTCGCCCAGCAGCAACACCGGGCTGGATGACTGGGCGGCCCGCCGGGCCTGGCGCTTGACCTCTACCGCCGCAGGGCTGGCCCCCACGAAACTGGCAAAGGTGTATTTGGTGCGCCGCTGCGTGGCGAGTTCGCGCCGGGCATCGTCCAGATCGCGCTGCAGGTGGGCAAATTTGCTGATCAGCGGCTGCAGTGTGGTCTCGGGGTGGTCAAACAGCACGATGCCGATCGCGCCGATCACGTCGCCCGTGACGTCGTCACGCAGCGGGATGCGGCTGACCACAAAGGTGCCGGCCTTGTTGGTCAGCAGGTCGATCAGCACCGCCTGTCCGGTCTCCAGCACGCGGCGCATCTGGGTATTGGGAATCACGTCCTCGACCATGTGGCCGACGAACTGGTCCACCGACGAAAACCCCAGGTCGGGCAAAAAGCGCTGGTAACCCTCGTTGACCCAGACGATGCGCCCGGCGCGGTTGACCAGGAACATGCCCTGGCTGACGCTGGAAAACAGCTGGAACATCGACCGTGCGGCCAGGGCCAGGATGGCCTCTCCGTCGCGCGGCAGGGTGTTGTCTTGCTCCATGCGCCAATGGTAGCGGGTGCGCGTGCCCGCTACCCCGCAGCGTCAGCCCGCTGCCAGCCGCGCCGCGCGCCGTTTCATCACGCGCGGCAGGATCAGCACCGCAAGCACGATGATGATCAGCGTCAGCGACATGGGACGCTGCCAGAACACCGCGAAGCTGCCTTCGCCGATCGACACGGCGTTGCGCATCTGGGCCTCGGCCAGCGGGCCCAGGATCATGCCCACCACCACCGGCGCGGTCGGGAAGTCAAACCGGCGCATCAGCACACCCAGCACGCCGATGGCGTACAGCAATAGGAGGTCAAACGCGCTCTGGCGCATGCCGTAGGCGCCCACGGTGGCAAAGATCAGGATGCCCGCATACAGCTGGGGCTTGGGGATTTTCAGCAGCTTGACCCACAGGCCCACCATGGGCAGGTTGAGCACCAGCAGCATCAGGTTACCGATGTACAGCGACGCGATCAGTGCCCACACCAGCGCGGCCGACGTGGTGAACAGCTGCGGCCCCGGCTGGATGCCGTAATTCTGGAAAGCGCCCAGCAAAATGGCCGTGGTGTTGGACGTGGGAATGCCCAGTGTCAGCAGCGGAATCAGTGCGGCCGTCACCGTGGCATTGTTGGCGGCCTCGGGACCGGCCACACCCTCAATGGCGCCGGCCTTGCCGAACTCTTCGCGGTCCTCGGGCTTGGCCAGCTTCTTCTCGGTGGCATAGCTCAGGAAGGTGGGTATCTCGGTGCCACCGGCAGGAATGCAGCCAAAAGGCGTGCCAATGGCTGTACCGCGCAGCCAGGCCGGTACCGAGCGCTTCCAGTCGCGCGCGCTCATGTACACCTTGCTCATCTTGTTCTGGGTCTCGACCACGCGGCCCTCGAAGAGCGCGGCGTACAGCACCTCGGCCACCGCAAACAGGCCCACCGCCACCAGCACGATCTCGATGCCATCCATCAGCTCGGCCTTGCCCATGGTGTAACGGGGCTGGCCCGAGATCTGGTCCAGCCCGATACAGCCAACGGCCAGCCCCAGGAAGAGCGCGGTCATGCCGCGCAGCGTGCTCTTGCCCAACACCGCGCTCACGGTGGTGAAGGCCAGCAGCATCAGCATGAAGTACTCGGGCGGG
>CAZUJD010000403.1:0-2598 GCA_964620025.1 uncultured Ramlibacter sp.
ACGTTACGGCAACACAACAATTTTCTAGTTTGGCAACTGCAACAGATAACAGGAGAAACACATGAGCATCGAAATGATTGAAGTCGAGGAATTCCACTCCGGCACGCAGATCAAGGTGATCGGCGTCGGCGGTGGCGGCGGCAACGCTGTCGAGCACATGATCCACCGTACGGTGCAGGGCGTGGAGTTCATCTGCGCCAACACCGACGCACAGGCACTGGCGCGCAGCGCCGCGCACAAGACCATCCAGCTGGGCACCAGCGGTCTGGGTGCGGGCAGCAAGCCCGAAAAGGGCCGTGACGCCGCCGAACTGGCCGTGGACGCCATCCGCAGCGCCATCGATGGCGCGCACATGCTGTTCATCACCGCAGGCATGGGCGGCGGCACGGGCACGGGCGCTGCGCCGGTGATCGCGCGTGTGGCCAAGGAAATGGGCATCCTGACCGTGGGCGTCGTGACCAAACCGTTCGACTGGGAAGGTGGCCGCCGCATGACCAATGCCGACAACGGCCTGGCCGAACTGGAAGCCAACGTCGACTCGCTGATCGTCGTGCTGAACGAAAAGCTGCTGGAAGTGCTGGGTGACGACGTAACCCAGGACGAGGCCTTTGCCCATGCCAACGACGTTCTCAAGAACGCCGTGGGCGGCATTGCCGAAATCATCAACGAGTACGGCAACGTGAACGTGGACTTTGAAGACGTCCGCACCGTGATGGGCGAACCCGGCAAGGCCATGATGGGCACGGCCGTAGCCGCCGGCCCGGACCGCGCGCGCATTGCCGCCGAGCAGGCCGTGGCCTGCCCGCTGCTGGAGGGTATCGACCTGTCGGGCGCCAAGGGCGTGCTGGTTCTGGTGACGGCGGCCAAGGGCAGCCTCAAGCTCAACGAGTCCAAGCTGGCCATGAACACGATCCGTGCCTATGCATCGCCGGACGCGCACGTGATCTACGGTGCCGCCTACGACGACAACCTGGGCGACGAGATGCGCGTGACTGTGGTGGCGACCGGCCTGAGCCGCCAGGGCCAGCGCCGCACGGCCCCGCCGCTGCAGGTGCTGCGCACCGGCACCGACAACGTGCCGTTCAACGTGCCGACCGTCAACAACGCCGTGGGTGGTCCGGGTGCAGCAGCGGCCAACGCCAGCCCCGACTACCAGGGCATGGCGGTTCCCAGCGTGTGGCGCACCAACCGCACCCAGGCAGCGGCCAAGGTGGATGCCCTGTCTTCGGGTGGCATGGACGATTTCGAGATCCCCGCCTTCCTGCGCAAGCAGGCTGACTGATTCCAAGCAGAAGTTGGTTCTCCAAGGGGAGTCTTGAGGGTGGGCAGCAGTTGGGCCCACCCTTTTTTGTCCCGGGCGGATGGCCTTTGGCTATCGGACCCATCGACGGATATGCCAGCGCAGCCTGCCACCCAAAAGTAGAATCGTGCCGATGCTCCAGCAACGCACCCTCAAATCCCTGACCAAGGCCGTAGGCGTGGGCCTGCACAGCGGCCAGCGGGTGGAGCTGACCTTGCGCCCGGCCCAGCCGGACACGGGTATCGTGTTTCGGCGGGTGGACCTGCCGCAGCCGGTGGATATCCCCATCTCGGCGCTGGCCGTGACCGACACGCGGCTGGCCTCCACCATTTCCACCGGCGGCGCCAAGGTGCACACGGTGGAGCATCTGATGTCGGCCTGCGCCGGCCTGGGCATTGACAACCTGTACGTGGACATCACGGCCGAAGAGGTGCCCATCCTGGACGGTTCGTCGGCATCGTTTGTCTTCCTGCTTCAAAGCGCGGGCATCGAGTTGCAGAAGGCGCCCAAACGCTTCATCCGCGTGATCCAGCCCGTCGAGGTACGTGAAGGACAGGGTGAAAACCTCAAATGGGCCCGCCTGGCTCCCTACCACGGTTACAAGCTGAGCTTCGAAATTGATTTTGACCACCGCGTGGTCAATTCCACCGGACAGAGCGTGGAATTCGACCTGGGCTCGGGTTCGTACACGCGCGACATTGCCCGCGCGCGCACCTTTGGCTTCACCAAGGACGTGGAGATGATGCGCGCCAACGGCCTGGGCCTGGGCGGCGGGCTGGACAACGCCATCGTCATGGATGACTACCGCGTGCTCAACAGCGACGGTTTGCGCTATGACGACGAGTTCGTCAAGCACAAGATCCTGGACGCCATGGGCGACCTGTACCTGGTCGGCAAGCCGCTGCTGGCGGCCTACAGCGCATTCCGCTCGGGTCATGCGCTGAACAACAAGCTGCTGCGCGAGCTGCTGTCCCATCCCGAAGCCTACGAGGTCGTGGCCTTCGAAGACGAAAAGCTCGCACCGGCCGGTTTTGCGCAGCCTGCCCGGGCCTGGTAGCCATGCTGCTGTTCCGCTGGGCCGTCATGCTTCTGCTCATTGCGGCAGCGGTGCTTTTCGCGTTCTATGCAGGCACGGGGCAGGTCAGGTACAAGCGCGCGGGACTTGTCACCCTGAAGTGGACCATCATTGCCGCCCTGGGATTCTTTGGCGTGCTGATACTGGAACGGGTGTTCTAGTTTCCTGTTGCCGGCAGCGCGGCAGCAAACCCCTGCAGGCGGACAGCGGCGCGTGACATCTC
>CAZUJD010000404.1:0-2597 GCA_964620025.1 uncultured Ramlibacter sp.
AACGCGCCGACGATCAGCGCGCAGGTAATGGCAGCGAACGTGGCCTGGAAGGCAATGAACGACAGCTCGGGAATCACGACGCCCTTGCTGAAGGTCGCAGCCACGGAGTCCGGCGTCACGCCCTTGAGGAACACCTTGTCCAGCGTGCCGATGAACGCGCCGTCGCCGCCGAAAGCCAGCGAATAGCCGTACACCACCCACAGGACATAGATCAGCGCGGTCACGCAGAAGACCTGCATGAGCACCGACAGCATGTTCTTGCTGCGCACCAGGCCGCCGTAGAACAGCGCCAGGCCGGGCAGGGTCAGGAAGATCACGAGCGCCGTGGCAACCGTCATCCATGCGGTGTCACCCTTGTTGGGAACGGGAGCAGGCGCAGCAGCAGCGGGCGCTGCAGGCGCAGCCGCGGCTGCAGCCGCCGGAGCGGCGGGGGCAGCGGGCGCGGCTTCAGCAGCAGGCGCCGATGCCGCGGGGGCCGCGGCCGGCGTCTGTGCGATGACGGCGTTGCCGCCGACGAGCAAACCCAGGCCGAGGGCCAGGGAGGCAAGTAGTTTTTTCATGTGTGTCTCTTTCTTGGGTTGGAGGCTTACAGCGCTTCCTTGCCGGTTTCGCCGGTGCGGATGCGAACTACTTGCTCCAGGTTGTAAACAAAGATCTTGCCGTCGCCGATCTTGCCGGTACGGGCTGCGCCCTCCACGGCTTCGATCACACGGTCGACCAACTCTTCGGCCACCGCCGCTTCGATCTTGACCTTGGGCAGGAAATCAACGACGTATTCCGCACCGCGATACAGCTCGGTGTGGCCCTTCTGGCGGCCGAAGCCCTTGACTTCGGTCACCGTGATGCCCTGCACGCCGATGCCCGAGAGGGCTTCGCGCACCTCGTCAAGCTTGAACGGTTTGATGATGGCCGTTACGAGTTTCATGTCTTCTCCTCAGCTTTGCGGAAATGCTCAGAACGTCTTGGCGACGGAAACGACCAGCTTGCCCTTGCCCGCGCCTTCGGCCGGAACGCCGACCTGGCCGGTGGTGAAGTAGCCGCGCTTGGAAGCTTCGATGTAGGCCAGCGTGACGCCGTAGCCGCCCACGTCCTTGGTCAGCGAGATCTTGTAGTCGGTGACCGTGCTGGGCAGCGTAGCCAGGCCCAGGCCAGAGTAGCGGCCGGCGTTCTTCAGGTTCAGCACGCCAATGTGGCCACCCAGGGTGAAACCGCTGCCCACGTCAAAGCTGGCAGCCAGGTCCAGGTAGGTCGTGCCCTTGGTGGAGGGGGCGCCGGGCGTGAACTTCATCAGGTCGAAGTAGTCGGAGGTGGCGTAGTACAGCTTGCCGGACACCGGGCCGTAGCTCAGGCCGAAATACACCTCGGTGTTATCGATCTTGCTGTTGGGAGCATTCCTGCCGCTCTTGGGGTAGTAGTAATAGATGGCGCCGACGTCATAGCCCACGTCACCAAAGCTGCCCTTGTAGCCGCCGTAGAAGTCCATTTCCAGGCTGGCACCGGTGTACAGCGGGCTCAGGACGTTGGAGTTCCAGTTGCCCAGGTAGAAGCCGGACTTGTGGGCGAAGTCAAAGCCGCCCTGGAAAGCCGGGCCGTAGTCGGTCTGGGTGAAGCCACGGAAGCGGTAGTCGCTGTTCAGCGAGGCGTTGCCGGTCACGGTGAAGTCCGGCTCGGGAGCCTTGGTCTGGGCGAAAGCAGCGCCCGACAGGGCCAGAGCGGAAACAAGCAGCGTGGTCTTCAGTTTCATGGAGTTCTCCGTTAAAAAAAGGATGAGGGACGGCACTACTTAGCAGGGAGCGTGCCAAACTTCACACCCGGTGCAGCCGGTGCTGGTGCGTACGCGAGGTAACCCGATTCGTTACAGAAATGGGCCTCAACAAGCACTTATGCACTGTCATGGTGCAATCTTGGTTTTTTTCAGGCACCAGATTCCGGCGCGCACCTGAATAGGGAGGAGTTTTTCCATGAGCTTGTCTTTGGTGCAAAGCCGCGCCCTGCTGGGGCTGCAAGCGGCTGCCGTCACCGTGGAGGTGCACCTGGCCAATGGCCTGCCCAGCTTCACTTTGGTAGGGCTGGCCGACGTGGGGGTGAAGGAAGCCCGTGATGTCCAGAAAATTAAATCCTGTCGAGCTCCTCACTGGTGAACTCGTTTCGAAAAAATACCTGAAAACCCTGTCGAAACCCCCAGTTCCCCTACCCCCAGATTTCCCGAAAAAACATACCCTGTCGAAATCGATGCAGTTGACCGCAAACGGTCACGGGCAATTCCGCGTCAAATGGGCTATTGATCGGCCGTCGCCATAGATATTTGGGCCACCCAAGGCGAACATATGGATGAACTGTTCACCACGCATCCAGGAGGTCAACTTTCAGGCCAGCTGAGGTTCCGTGAGACTGGTTGTTTTGTCGAGCTCTTTTATGTAGTCAATTGCATGAAATTCATCAATTACACGAATGGCAAGCACCACAATCCACAAGATAGTCAGAGCCTTCTGATGCACCGCGAAGCGGTACGCATGCTCGAGGCGGATCCAACATTGGCCAACAAAGCATTGGCCATTCTGAGTCGATGGGATAGTCCGTCTGCATGGCAAGCGGGT
>CAZUJD010000405.1:0-1006 GCA_964620025.1 uncultured Ramlibacter sp.
CTTGGTCGTCGGGCGCACGAGCGTGCCGACGTTCATCACGCAGGCCAGCTTGTCACTGTGCTTTTCGCATTGGGCTTTCAGGTCGGCCAGGTCCACGTTGCCGTTGTCGTCGCATCGGGTCACCACCACCTGCATGCCCACCATCTGCGCACTGGCCGGGTTGGTGCCGTGGGCGGACGACGGAATCAGGCAGATATTGCGGTGGCCTTGCCCCTTGCTTTCATGGAACGCCTTGATGGCCAGCAGACCGGCGTATTCGCCCTGTGAACCCGCATTGGGCTGCAGGCTGATGCCCGCGTAGCCCGTGGCCTGGCACAGCCATTCACGCAGCTGCGCGTCCAGTTCGGCATAACCCTGCAGCTGGTCGGCAGGCGCGAACGGGTGCACGTTGGCAAATTCGGGCCAGGTGATGGGGATCATCTCGCTGGTGGCATTGAGCTTCATGGTGCAGCTGCCCAGCGGGATCATGCTGCGGTCCAGTGCCAGGTCCTTGTCGCTCAGGGCCCGGATGTAGCGCAGCATGCCGGTTTCGGAGTGGTGCGTGTTGAACACCGGGTGCGTCAGGTACGCGCTGGTGCGGCGCAGTTCAGCAGGAATCAGCGGCTCGATGCCTTTTTCAAACTCGGCGAACGAGGGCAGGGCCTGGCCATCCGGGGCAAAGACCTTCCACAACAGTTCCACGTCGGCGCGCGTCGTGGTCTCGTCCAGCGACATCGTGATGTAGTCGCCGAAGTAGCGGCGCAGGTTGGCGCCGAGTGACAGCGCCTTGTCCATGAAGCCCCGCGTCGCCGCGCCGGTGTGCAGCGCCAGCGTGTCAAACGCGCTGTCCTGTTTGGGCGCATGGCCCAGCGCCGTCAGCCCGCGCGCCAGGATGGCCGTGTAGCTGGCCACGCGCTGCGCAATGCGCTTGAGGCCCTGCGGCCCGTGGTACACGGCGTACATGCTGGCCACCACCGCCGGCAGCACCTGCGCGGTGCAGATGTTGGAAGTAGCCTTTTCGCGGCGG
>CAZUJD010000405.1:1016-2583 GCA_964620025.1 uncultured Ramlibacter sp.
CGGCGGATGTGCTGTTCGCGCGTCTGCAGCGCCAGCCGGTACGCGGGGTTGCCGTGGCTGTCCACGCTGACACCAACCAGGCGGCCCGGCAGGGACCGTTTGTACTCATCACGGCAGGCCATGTAAGCCGCGTGCGGTCCGCCTGCGCCCATGGGCATGCCAAAGCGCTGGGTCGTGCCCACCACGATGTCAGCGCCCCACTCGCCGGGGGGCATCAGCAGCGTCAGCGCCAGAAGGTCGGCGCAGACGATCAGCGCCGCCTGCTTGCCGTGCACGCGGTCGGCGTCGGCGCGCAGGTCGTCAATGCGGCCGCTGCTGCTGGGGTAGCCCGCCACCACGGCGAAGTAGTCACCGTCCAGCAGCGTGTTCCATTCGGGGCCCGAATTGGCCAGCGCCACTTCGATGCCCAGCGGCGCGGCGCGGGTCTGGATGACCTCGATCACCTGCGCGTGGCAGTCGCCCGCCACGATGATGCGGTTGCTCCTGCTCTTGACGCTGCGTTTGGCCAGCGTCATGGCCTCGGCGGCGGCGGTGGCCTCGTCCAGCATGGACGCGTTGGCGATCGGCATGGCCGTCAGGTCACAGACCATGGTCTGGAAGTTGACCAGTGCTTCCATGCGGCCTTGCGAAATTTCGGCCTGGTAAGGCGTGTAGGCGGTGTACCAGGCGGGGTTTTCCAGGATGTTGCGCAGGATCACGCCGGGCGTGTGCGTGCCGTAGTAGCCCTGGCCGATGAAGCTTTTGAGCACCTGGTTCTTCTGCGCCATGGCCCGCAGTTCGGCCAGTGCGGCAGCCTCGGTCACCGGTGCGGGCAGCTTCATGGCGGCGCTGCGGGCAATGCTGCGCGGCACGATGCTGTCGATCAGCGCGCGGCGCGAAGCTTCGCCGATCACCGACAGCATGTGCGCTTCACCGTCGGCGTCAATGCCGATATGGCGGGGAATGAATTCGCTGGCGTTTTCCAGCTCGCTTAAGTGACGGGCAGCAGACATCAACATGGCAGGTCCTGTACGGGGAGGGCGGGGTTCAGGCGTTGGCAGAGAAGGCGCTGTAGCTGGTTTCGTCCATCAGCGCGGCCAGTTGCGACGCATCGGACAGCTTGACCTTGAAGAACCAGCCGGCGTTCAGCGGGTCGGTATTGGCCAGCGACGGGTCGGCGCGCAGGGCTTCGTTCACCTCGGTGACTTCGCCGCTGACCGGCATGTACACGTCGGCTGCCGCCTTGACGGATTCCACCACGCCAGCCGTTTCCTTCTGGGCGTAGGTTCTGCCGACCTCGGGCAGATCGACAAACACCACATCGCCCAGCGCGTCCTGCGCATGGTGCGTGATGCCGACGACGGCGGTGTCGCCCTCAACCTTCAGCCATTCGTGATCTTCGGTGTACTTGATGCTCATGGGGTTCTCCTAATGGGGGTCAGATTCCAATTGATCAGCCACGGTGATACCGGGCTGGTGTGAAGGGCATGGCAGCCACTTCCATCGGCACGACCTTGCCGCGCACGATGGCGTTCACGCGCGTGCCAATGGCTGCATATTCGGTGCCAACGTAGCCCATGGCCACGGG
>CAZUJD010000406.1:0-2572 GCA_964620025.1 uncultured Ramlibacter sp.
TGTGTGCTGTATTTCAGGTCAATGCCATCACGCAGCTGCCGCCCGAACTTCTCGTTCATGACGTCGTCGCTCAGGTACGTGATGTGCCCGATCATGCGCGCGATGCGCAGACCGCGCCTGGGCACCACACCGTGCTCGTAGAAATGCCCGCCATGGAAATCCGGATCGGTCACGATGGCGCGGCGCGCCACCTCGTTGAAGGCGATGTTCTCCGCATTCAGGTTCGGCGCGCTGGCGATCACCACTGCGTGGCGCACACGCTGCGGGTGCTGCAGCGCCCAGCCCAGCGCCTGCATGCCACCCAGGCTGCCGCCCATCACGGCGGCCAGCGTCTGGATGCCCAGCCTGTCCAGCAGCCGGGCCTGGGCGTTGACCCAGTCTTCAACCGTGACCACGGGAAAGTCGGCGCCATAGACACGGCCGGTGTCGGGGTTGACATGCATGGGCCCGGTAGAGCCAAAGCAGGAACCCAGGTTGTTGATGCCGATGACAAAGAAGCGGTCCGTGTCCACCGGCTTGCCCGGGCCGATCATGTTGTCCCACCAGCCTTCGCTCCTGTCCTGGCCGGCATAGGTGCCAGCCACGTGGTGCGAAGCGTTCAGCGCATGGCACACCAGCACGGCGTTGGACCTGTCGGCGTTGAGCGTGCCATAGGTTTCATAGGCCAGCGTGTAGCCGCGAACCGACGCGCCGCTTTGCAGCGCCAGCGGCTCGCTGAATTCCATGAACTGCGGTGTTACGACCATAAAAGCAAAAACCCGGCGTCGCTAAAGAGGCGAGGCCGGGTGTTCGGGCGATCGATTCTTTAGCTGAATTTATTGAGCGCCCGCAAGCTGGAGCAAATCGGCGCTATGGAGCGGAGTATAGCCAATCGCGCTGGCGCCGCACGGCAGCGCCGCCGCGGGTCAGGCCAGCAACGCGATCAGCCCGAGCACCGCAAAAATCACCGCCGAGACCACGTGGACCAGCCGGATCGGTACACGGCGCGTGATGCGCTCGCCAAACCACACGACCGGCGCATTGGCCAGCATCATGCCCAGCGTGGTGCCCAGCACCACCGGCCCCCAGGCGTGGTACTGCGCAGCCAGCATCACCGTGGCAATCTGTGTCTTGTCGCCCATCTCGGCCAGGAAGAAGGCAATAAGCGTGGTGCCGAACACGCCGAACCGCGGCGCGGCGCCGCCTTCGCCTTCATCCAGCTTGTCGGGAATCAACATCCAAGCAGCCATGGCAATGAACGAACCACCCAGCACCCAGCGCAGCACCTCGGGCCCGAGCAGGGTCGTAACCCAGGCGCCGGCGGCGCCGGCCAGGCCGTGGTTGGCCAGCGTGGCCACCAGGATGCCCAACACAATGGGCCAGGGTTTGCGGTAACGCGCGGCCAGCACAAGCGACAGCAGCTGTGTCTTGTCGCCCATTTCAGCGAGCGCGACGATACCGGTAGAGACGAGAAATGCTTCCATGAAAGGCTCCGGCCGGAACAGAAAAACCTATGACTGCGCTGCATCCCCGGCCAAAACAGAGGCTGCGCAGTCAAAGGTCTCGCCAGGTCCGGAAAACCGCGTGCGCCATAGGCCGCATGTGGATGCAACCCAAGTCTGTTGACGCAAGCCCCTTTCGCATTCGAAGGGAGGCTACTCCCCAATGACAGCCCTCATTCTAAACGGGAATCCGTGGCGCACGTTTCTGGCGCACTTTTTGCTTGTTTTTGGTGCGCAGGGCTTAATCAGCCCGAAAACGCACCATCCAAAGGCATTTCATTCAAAGAGGAGCATATGGAAGCACTAAAACAGGGCTCGGACGCGCTGTTCATTCTGCTGGGCGGCATCATGGTATTGGCCATGCATGCCGGATTTGCGTTCCTGGAACTCGGAACGGTCCGCAAGAAGAACCAGGTCAACGCCCTGGTCAAGATCCTGGTGGATTTCTCGGTGTCCACCGTTGTGTACTTCATGGTCGGCTACAGCGTGGCCTATGGCACCAGCTTTTTTGTGGGCGCCGAGCAGCTGGCGCAGAAAAACGGCTACGAGCTGGTGAAATTCTTCTTCCTGCTGACGTTTGCCGCGGCGATCCCGGCCATCATCTCCGGCGGCATTGCCGAACGCGCGCGCTTCTGGCCGCAGCTGCTGGCCACCGCCGTGATCGTGGGCCTGGTGTACCCGCTGTTCGAAGGCGTGGTCTGGAACCAGGCCTTTGGCGTGCAAGCCTGGATCAAATCGGTCGCCGGTGAGGAATTCCACGATTTCGCCGGCTCCATCGTCGTGCATGCCGTGGGCGGCTGGCTGGCGCTGCCGGCGGTCATCCTGCTGGGTGCGCGGGCCAACCGATACCGAAAGGACGGCGCCATTTCGGCCCACCCGCCATCCAACATTCCGTTCCTGGCACTGGGGGCCTGGATCCTGACCGTCGGCTGGTTCGGCTTCAACGTCATGAGCGCACAGACCATCGACAAGATCTCGGGTCTGGTGGCCGTCAATTCGCTGATGGCCATGGTCGGCGGCACGCTGGCTGCGCTGGCCCTGGGCAAGAACGACCCGGGCTTTGTGCACAACGGCCCCCTGGCGGGCCTGGT
>CAZUJD010000407.1:0-2567 GCA_964620025.1 uncultured Ramlibacter sp.
CTGCCGAACTCTGCGCCCTTGCCTGAAAGGATGTCGTACAGCGGCGACGTGCGCAGCGGCCGCGCCGTTTCCAGCTCTTGCCGGGGCCAACGCATGGCGTAGTGCAGGCCCAGTGTCTCGCCGGTGCGCTCGGAAAGCGCACGCCGGTTGCCGGTGAAGGCGCCAAAGCGGCGGATGTCCACCTCCCACAAGTCCATGGGGGGCTCGCCGCCCACGATCCATTCGGCCATGAGGCGGCCCGCGCCGCCGCTGTTGGCAATGCCGGCGGAGTTGAAGCCGGCGCAGACGAAATAGTTGCGCAGCTCGGGCGCTTCACCCAATATGAAGTTGCCATCGGGCGTAAAGCTCTCAGGCCCATTCAGCAGCATCTTGATTTCCGCTGTTTCCAGGCACGGCGTGCGGTGCATGGCGTTGGTCATCAGGATTTCAAACTGGTCCCAGTCTTCACCCAGCAGTTCAAACTGGAAGGTGGACGGAATCGGGTCCATGGCCCAGGGTTTGGCCTGCGGCTCAAAGCCGCCCATCACCAGGCCGCCCACCTCTTCCTTGTAGTAGATGTAGCCGTCGGGGTCGCGCATGACCGGCAGCATCGGGTGCACGCCGGGGATCTTGCCGGTCACGATGTAGAAATGCTCGGCCGAATACAGCGGCACGTTCACACCCGCCAGCTTGCCGAACTGCCGGGCCCATTGCCCCGCGCAGTTGACCAGCGTGTCGCAATAGACGTCGCCCTGCGCGGTGCGTACGCCCACGGCGCGGCCGTTATCGGTGATCACACCGGTCACTTCCACGCCTTCGACCATTTTCACGCCGCGGTTGCGCGCGCCCTTGGCCAGGGACATGCACAGGTCCGCCGGGTTGGCCTTGCCGTCACCGGGCAGCCAGATGGCACCCGCCAGGTCGTCGGTGCGCATCACCGGATATTTGTCGCCGGCCTCGGCGGGCGTGATCTCGTGGCATTCCACGCCAAAGCTGCGGGCCAGCGCCACCTGCTTCTTCAGCACCTTCATGCGTTCAGGCGTGCGGGCCACATTCACGCTGCCGCACTGCTTCCAGCCGGTGGCAAGGCCGGTTTCCTGTTCCAGCGTTGAATACAGCTCGATGCCGTACTTGCTCATGGCCGTCATGCTGCGGTTGGGCCGCATCTGGCCGACCAGGCCGGCAGCGTGCCAGGTGGTACCGCTGGTCAGCTTGCCCTGTTCGATCAGCAGTACATCGGTCACGCCGAGCTTGGCCAGGTGGTAGGCCACCGAGCAGCCGGCAATGCCGCCGCCCACGATCACGACTTGTGCGTGCGAAGGTAGATTCATGTTGTCATCCCAGTCTCAGGGCCATCACACCCGCCACGATCACGGCCGTGCCGATGGCGCGCCGCAGGGTGAAAGCCTCTTTCAAAAACCAGCTGCCCAGCAAGGCCGCGAACAGCACCGATGTTTCGCGCAGGGCGGCCACCGTGGCCACCGGCGCGCGTGTCATGGCCCACAGGGCAATGCCGTAGGAACCGAACGAGGCCAGCGCGCCACCCATGGCCAGCGGCCAGCGTCTGCGCGCATACGGCCAGACCGCGCCGCGCCGCCGTGCCATCACGATCAGGGCAAACGGCCAGCCGTCCAGCACGAACAGGGTCACCACGTATTGCAGCGCGTTGCCCGACAGGCGCGCGCCAATGGCATCCACCACGGTATAGATCGCGATCACCACCGCATTGGCCAGCGCAAAGCGCACGGCCCGGGGCGATTCCATGGCGTGGCGGCTCAGGCCCAGCGTCAGCACGCCGCAGCTCACGCCCAGCACGCCCGCCCAGGCCAGGGGCGACAGGCTTTCACCGACTGTGAGCGTGGCCGACAACGCCACGAGCAGCGGCGCCGTGCCACGCATGAGCGGGTAGGTCAGGCCCAGGTCGCCGTGCTTGTAGGCCCCTGTCAATGCAATGTAATAGGCGATGTGGATCGTGACCGACGCGATGATGTACGGCCAGGCAGCCGCCGGCGGCCAGCCCATGACCATGACGGCCGGAACGGCCAGCAGGGATCCGATCAGGTGGATCAGCGCGGTGTCCATGGCCTTGTCGGTGCTGGACTTCACCAGCGCGTTCCAGCTGGCGTGCAGCAGGGCACCAAACAGCACCAGCCCCACCACACCCCAGGTCAAGGTCATGAGGCGATGGCGCAGCGGCGTGCACGTTCCATGAAGTGCGACAGCGGGGGTGTCGCCAGGCCTTCGGCCTTGGCCAGATCGTCCCAGATGCGCAGCCGCACCGCAGCTTCGGCGCCTGGCTGGCGGATGAAGGTGTCGGCCTGTCCGGGGCTGAAGATGCCGCCCTGCAGCGCCAGCGACCGCCTGGAGTCGTCGGACAGCGCTGCGAAGTAGTCTGCGCGCGTGGCACACAGGTAGCGCTTGGCGTCCACATGCAGCTTGATCGGCTCGATCACGTCGTCACGGAAAAGGCCACGCAGGAAGGGCAGCGCGCGGTACTGGTGCACGTCGTCCACGCCCTGCAGTGTGGGTGTGGCGCCCAGGTTGTGCAGCAGGTGGCCCAGGTCGTGAAGCAGGGCCGCCGTGACCAG
>CAZUJD010000408.1:0-2563 GCA_964620025.1 uncultured Ramlibacter sp.
CACCTACAAGGACGGACAGACGGCGCTGGCGCTGCATGTGCTGCAGGGCGAACGTGACCTGGTGGCCGATTGCCGCAGCCTGGCGCGGTTTGAGCTTCGTGGCATACCGCCCATGGCGGCGGGCGCGGCACGCATCCGTGTGACTTTCACGGTCGATGCGGATGGCCTGCTCAGTGTCAGCGCCCGGGAGCAGGGCAGCGGCGTAGAGGCGCGGATTGACGTCAAGCCGTCCTACGGGCTGACGGACGAACAGATCGCCGCCATGTTGAAAGACAGCTTTGCCACGGCCGAAGAAGACATGAAGGCACGCGCGCTGGCCGAAGCCAGACTGGACGCCGACCGCATGTTGCTGGCCACACAAAGCGCGCTGGATGCCGATGGCGCGCTGCTGTCGGCCGCTGACCGGGCCGCAGTGGACACCCTGATGACCCAGCTGCGTGCCACGTGCAGCGCCAGCCAGGACGCCGCCCTCATCGAAGCCGCCACCGAGGCGCTTGCCAAGGGTACCGAAGCCTTTGCCGCCGAGCGCATGAACCACAGCATCCAGCAGGCGCTGGCCGGCAGGAATGTCGAGACCCTCTAATGCCCGTCATCAAAATACTGCCCCACCCCGAGTACTGCCCCGCCGGCGCTGAAGTGTCGGCACCCGCCGGCACGTCCATCTGCGAAGCCCTGCTGGACAACAAGATCAGCATCGAGCATGCCTGCGACCTCAGCTGCGCCTGCACTACCTGCCACGTGATCGTGCGCGAGGGGTTCCAGTCGCTCAACGAGATGGAAGAGGGCGAGGAAGACCTGCTGGACCGTGCCTGGGGCCTGGAGCCCAACTCGCGCCTGAGCTGCCAGGCCATCCTGGCCCAGCAGGACCTGGTGGTCGAGATACCCAAGTACTCGATCAACCACGCCAAAGAGAACCACTAGGCTGCTGCGGCTCAGCTGACCGAGTAGCCGCCATCCACCGGGATGGCCGTGCCCGTGATGAAGTCCGACGCAGCGCTGGCCAGGAACACCGCCACACCGGCCAGATCGGCGGGCGCACCCCAGCGCCCGGCGGGTGTGCGCGACAGCACACGCTCGTACAGCCCGGCCACCTGCTGACGCGCGCCCTGTGTCAGCTCGGTGTCGATCCAGCCGGGCAGCACGGCATTGACCTGGATGTTGTCACCCGCCCAGGCAGTGGCCAGAGAGCGGGTGAACTGAACCACGCCGCCCTTGCTGGCCCCGTAGGCTGACGCATAAGGTGCGCCGAAGATCGACAGCATGGAGCCAATGTTGATGACCTTGCCGGCCCCGGCCCGCTTGAGGTGCGGGTGGGCGGCCCTGGCGCAAAGGAATGCGCTGGTCAGGTTGGTGTCCATCACCGTGTGCCATTCGTCCAGGGAAAGGTCCTGCGGCATCTTGCGCACCGTGGTGCCGGCGTTGTTCACCAGAATGTCCACCTGCATGTGACGTGCGGCCACCTGGTAGAACAGGGCGCTTACCGAGGCTTCGTTGGTCACGTCCGCCTCCATGGCGTCGGCCCGCAGGCCCTCGGCTTTCAGTTGTTGCACCGCCTGCGCCGATTTGGCTGCGTTGCGTCCTGCGATCACCACCAGCGCGCCAGCCTGCGCCAGTCCACGCGCCATGCCCAGCCCGATGCCGCCGTTGCCACCCGTGACCACCGCTACTTTCCCGCCCAGATCAAACATGCCATGAACTCCTTTTGCCGCACAGGTGCTCAAGCATAATGCCCGCCATGCGCCAGATCGTCCTAGACACTGAAACCACGGGTCTGTCCGCCGAAGGCGGTGACCGCATCATCGAAATCGGCTGCGTGGAATTGCTCAACCGCAAGCTGACCGGCAACAACAAGCACTTTTACCTGAACCCTGGACGTGACAGCCATGAAGACGCGCTCAAGGTCCACGGCATCAGCAACGAGTTCCTGCGCGACAAGCCCAAATTTGTCGAAGTGGCTGACGAGCTGATGGACTACCTGCAGGGTGCAGAAATCATCATCCACAACGCCGCCTTTGACGTGGGCTTCCTGAACAAGGAGCTCGAGCTGATTGGTCGGCCCGCATTTGCAAGCTTTGTGGGCAGCGTTACTGACACGCTGCGCATGGCCAAGGAGATGTACCCAGGCAAACGCAACAGCCTGGACGCGCTGTGCGACCGTCTCGGCGTGGACAATTCCGGGCGCACGCTGCACGGTGCGCTGCTGGATGCCGAACTGCTGGCGGATGTGTACATCAACCTCACCCGCGGCCAGGACGCCTTGCTGATCGACGTGGCGGCCCAGGACGCACGCGGCGCGGTGGCGGTGCGCATCGACCTGTCGACGTACGACCTGCCCGTGATCGCTGCCAATGACCAGGAAGCCGCCGCCCATGACGATGTACTCAAGCAGCTGGACAAGGCCAGCGGTGGCAAGACGCTTTGGCGCGTTCTGGATCCAGCCCCGGCTTCTGTGGCATAATCTGAGGCTTTCCGGGGCACGCTGGGTTCAAAACCAGAGGTTTCGCGAAACGGGTGATTAGCTCAGCGGTAGAGCACTGCCTTCACACGGCAGGGGTCACATGTT
>CAZUJD010000409.1:0-2563 GCA_964620025.1 uncultured Ramlibacter sp.
CAACACATCAGCCGCGTCGCTGATCCAGTCGCGCCTCACGGGGCTGGACGTGGCGCTGTGCACCGGCGCGGGCACCGGGCTGGACAGCGACGGTGTGGCGCGCAAGCTGGCCGTGTTGCATGCGGTGCTTGAAAGGCACCCTGGTGCGCGGGCGCCGCTGGATGTGCTGGGCGCTTTTGGTGGTTTTGAGATCGCCACACTGGTGGGTGTGGTGCTGCAGGCTGCGCACGAGCGCCGCGTGATCGTGGTGGACGGCTTCATCGCCAGCGCCGCCGTGCTGGTGGCGCAGGCGCTGGCACCGCACGTGCTGCAGCGCTGCGTGTTCGCCCATGCGTCGGGCGAGCGTGGCCACGCCGCCATGCTGGTGCACCTGGGCGCGCAACCGCTGCTGTCGCTGGGCCTGCGGCTCGGTGAGGGCTCGGGTGCCGCGCTGGCCTGGCCGCTGCTGCAGTCGGCTTGCGCCTTGCTGCGCGAAATGGCGAGCTTTGATGCGGCCGGGGTGTCGGGCCCGGCCTGAAGCCGGCGGCCCTTCGGGCAATCACGGGTTGCGCAAGCCGGCCCTGCGCCGTAGCCTGAAACCATGAAAGCCATTCGTCCCACCTTTTGCCTGGCGGGTGCAGCCCTGGCGGCTGTGCTGCTGTCTTCCTGCGCCACGCCAACATCGCCCCCCAAACCAAAACTCGTCGTCTTCATGGTCGTGGACGGCCTGCCCATGCGGCAGGTCACGGCCTACCGCGACCAGCTGGCGCCCGACGGGCTGGCCCGCTTTCTGGACCGGGGCGCGGTGTTTGCCGACGCCCACTACGGCCATGCGTTCACCGTCACGGCAGCGGGCCATGCCACCATGCTGACCGGTGCCTACCCGCACCGCAGCGGCATCATCGGCAACGACTGGCGCGACCCCGTCACCGGCGAGGTGGAATACTGCACCGGTGACACCAGCGCCACCTACATTGGCCACAGGACACAGCCACTGGACGGCACCAGCCCCAAAAACCTGAAGGTGGAAACCGTGGGTGACGTGCTGCGCCGCGCCACGCCGCAATCCAAAGTGATCGGCATATCCGGCAAGGACCGTGGTGCGATCCTGCCGGCCGGCAAGACCGGCGTGGCCTACATGTACATGGGGCAGACCGGCCAGTTTGCCTCTACAACGCATTACATGAAAGAGCACCCGGCCTGGGTCAATGCCTTCAACGCCGCCAGACCGGCCGACCGCTGGTTCAAGACCGAATGGAAGGCCCTGTTGCCCGAGCCGGCCTATGCCCGCTCCATCCCCGACGGCCAGCCCTGGTTTGGCCCGCGCGGCGGCAAGCTGCCCATGATGATGGGCGTGCCGGCCGACGACAAGCCGGGCCCCAACTATTACAACGCGCTGCTGCGCAGCCCGTTTGGCGACGCACTGTCGCTGGAATTTGCCCGCGCCGCCATAGCAGGTGAAAAGCTCGGCCAGGACGACGCGCCCGACATCCTGAGCGTGAGCCTGTCGGGGCACGACTATGTGAACCATGCGTACAGCGCCGAATCGCGCCTGTCGCACGACCACATGCTGCAGCTGGACAGGCTGTTTGAAAGCTTCTTTCGCGACCTGGACACCGCCGTGGGCAAGGACAACTACCTGCTGGTGCTGACGGCTGACCATGGCTTCATGCCCGCGCCGGAGCACAGCCAGGCCCTGGGTCGGGTAGCCGGGCGGCAAAGCGCCAGCCAGACGCTGGCACGGGTCAACACGGGGCTGGAGCAGCGCTTTGCCGCGCCGAAACTTGCGCTGCATTTTTCGGCGTCGGCCCTGGTGCTGGACAGGAAACTCATCGCCCAAAAGGGCCTGGCGTTTGATACGGTGGCCCAGGCAGCGCGCGAACTGCTGCTGGCCGAGTCCGGCATTGCTGCGGCCTACACCCGCACCGAACTGGCCTCGCGCAGCCGCATGGCCGATCCGTTCTTTGCGCAAATGACCAAAAGCTGGAACGCCAGCCTGTCGGGCGACGTGCAGTACGCGCTCAAGCCCTACTGGATGATGACGTCCAGTTCGTCCAACACCACGCACGGATCGCCGCATGCGTACGACACCCACGTGCCCATCCTGATGTACGGCCCGGCGTGGATCAGGCACGGGCGTATTGACCAGCGGGTTGAGGTGGCGGACATCGCACCCACGCTCTCACGCCTGCTGGGCGTGGCGGCGCCGGCAGCATCCGAGGGCAGGCCACTGCCGCTGCGCTGAGCCGGCGCAAGCCGTGCGTGCCGGCTGCGCCAAGGCCCTGGCGAACATACGAATGCATGAGTGACCGCCCGGATGCAGCGCGACAGAATTCGTCGCGTTTTGCTTCCGGAGCGATTGTGGAATTCCAGGCTCGTTATATTGCCGCGCTGCACCAGTTGCTGAACCAGCAGCTGTACCCGCACGGCCTGATCCCCCTGCAGGGCCAGCCGGGCTTGCTGCCACCGACGGGCCTGGCGCTGCCAGCCCAGGTCCTGCAGTCCATGACGCCATCCGTGCCGCGTGTGCTCCGGCCCAACGACCTGCCGGCTCCGCTGGCGCTGACAGGTGTTGGCACGCCGC
>CAZUJD010000410.1:0-2552 GCA_964620025.1 uncultured Ramlibacter sp.
AGGTGCTGCGGCCTTGTCGTCGGCAGCTGAGGCCCCGCCGTCTTTCATGCCGTCCTTGAAACCCTTGACGGCGCCGCCCAGGTCGCCGCCGATGTTCTTGAGCTTCTTGGTGCCAAACACCATGACGACGATCAGCAGCACGATCAACCAGTGCCAGATGGAAAATGAACCCATGGATTACTCCTGAAGAATTGAGCCGATTTTAGTGCGCAGGGAATATCCCGAAGGATTAACCCTTTCAGACCCGCATTTAACCCTTGAGCCAGGGCCGCGGACCGCCCATCACATGGACGTGCAGGTGGTGGACTTCCTGGCCGCCTTGCGCACCCGTATTGATCACCACCCTGTGGCCACCCTCGGGGTACGGCTGGCAGCCTTCCTGAAGCGCCAGCCGGGGCGCCAGGGCCAGCATGCGGCCCAGCAAGCCCGCGTGCTCAGGCCCCACGTGCGCCAGCGACGGTATGTGCGCCTTGGGAATCATGAGGAAATGCACGGGTGCCCAGGGCTGGATGTCATGGAACACCAGGATTTCGTCGTCCTCATGGACCTTGCGCGAGGGGATTTTGCCCTCGACGATCTTGCAGAAAATGCAGTTGGGATCAGAAGTCATCTTGTTCGTGTGCGGGCCGGCTCAGACAGGCTTGCTGTCTGCAAAGCGCAGCCAGCCGCGAATGTAACGGTAAAGGTACCAGAGTCCGATCACGCTGTAGGCAACCATGCCCGGCAGTACAAAAAACAGCCACAGCGGCGAAAGCACCACAAGCCACAGGACCGCCCACCAGAAGGTACGGATCATGTATGCATGGTGAGTCAGGTACAGCGCCTCGTTTTCGTCACCTTTGCGCAGGTAGTTGACGATCAGGGCCACCACCGACAGCGACAGCAGCGTGAATGGCGCCAGCGTGTGAAGGCCATACAGCACATGCATGACGGTCCGGTCGCCCTGCGTCTTCGTTTCGAATGCGGCAAAGTCGGTTTCAGACATGTTCAGCCCCCAGAAGTGTCGCGCCCACTTTCACGAAGAAGGGCCTTGCGCAGGGCCTTTTCCTCAATGCCGCTGGTGCCCTCGCGGCGCTCCAGTTCGGCAATCACGTCCGCCGGCGACAGGCCGTAGTAGGCCAGCGCAATCATGGAATGAAACCACAGGTCGGCCACTTCGCCGACCAGCATTTTCGGGTCCCCGCCATGGTCCAGGTCCTTGGCGGCCATCACGACCTCCGTGGCTTCCTCACCAACCTTCTTGAGAAAGGCGTCAGGCCCCTTGTGCAACAGGCGCGCAACATAGCTGGCTTGGGCATCACCGCCATTGGCAGGCTTGCGGCTTTCAATGACAGCCGCCAGGCGGGCGAGGGAGTCGTTGGCACTCATTTGTTCTACTTGTAGATGGATTCGGGGGCTTTCAAGACCGGCTCGGCTGTGTGCCAGGCACCGTCCCTGTATAGCTGGAAAAAGCAGCTGTGACGGCCAGTGTGGCAGGCGATGGACGGATCATGCCCTTCCTGCGTGACCTTTAGCAGCAACACATCGTTGTCGCAGTCCATCCGGATCTGGTGCACGCGCTGAACGTGCCCGGATTCCTCGCCCTTGAACCACAGCCTGCCGCGCGAACGGCTGAAGTAGACGGCGCGGCCCAGTTCAGCGGTCTTTTGCAATGCTTCGAGGTTCATCCAGGCGAACATCAGCACGTCGCCGGTAGCGACCTCCTGGGCGATCACGGGGATCAAGCCCTGCGCATCCCATTTCACTTGATTGAGCCAGTCCATGGCCCCTATTGTGAGCGATCAGGAGGACATGGTGCGCCGCACGGGGATCCCGCGCTGCGCCATGCGATCCTTGGCCTGGGCCACGGTGTACTCGCCGTAATGAAAGATGCTGGCTGCCAGAACTGCGTCCGCCCCGCCCTGCTGGATGCCATCGGCCAGGTGGTCCAGGTTACCCACTCCGCCCGACGCAATGACGGGAATGTCCAGTGCGTCGCTGACCGCGCGGGTCAGCTCCAGATCAAACCCGGCTTTGGTGCCATCGCGGTCCATGCTGGTCAACAGGATCTCGCCTGCACCGCGCGCGGCCATGTCCCGCGCCCATTGCACGGCGTCCAGCCCTGTGTTCTTGCGCCCGCCGTGGCTGTATACGTCCCAGCCTGGGCCACGGGCCAGTGCATCTTCGGCATTGCGTCGCTTGGCGTCGATGGCCACCACGATGCACTGGGCACCATACTTGGCCGAGGCCGCGGCGATCACATCCGGATCGGCAATGGCCGCGGAGTTGAAACTGGTCTTGTCCGCGCCGGCATTGAGCAAACGGCGCACATCCGCCACCGTGCGTACGCCCCCGCCGACTGTCAGGGGAATGAACACCTGCGACGCCACGGCTTCAATGATGTGCAGGATCAGGTCACGGCCGTCACTGGTAGCCGTAATGTCCAGAAAAGTGAGCTCGTCCGCGCCCTGCTCGTTGTATCGGGCAGCGATTTCCACCGGATCGCCGGCATCACGCAGCTCGACAAAGTTCACGCCCTTGACGACACGACCGCCCGTGACGTCCAGGCAGGG
>CAZUJD010000411.1:0-257 GCA_964620025.1 uncultured Ramlibacter sp.
AAGGCCATGCCGATTCACCAGTCCAACGTGGCGATCTTCAACGCCGCAACGGGCAAGGCTGACCGTGTGGGCATCAAGGTCACTGGCGACAAGCGCGTTCGCGTTTACAAGTCCAGCGGCGAAGAAATCAAGGCGGCATGACCATGGCACGACTGCAACAACACTATCGCGAGAAGGTGGTCCCCGAGCTGACCGCCAAGTTCGGCTACAAGTCGCCGATGGAAGTGCCGCGCCTGACCAAGATCACCCTGAACATG
>CAZUJD010000411.1:267-2544 GCA_964620025.1 uncultured Ramlibacter sp.
GATCGCCGGCCAGAAGCCTGTGGTCACCAAGGCGAAGAAGGCCATTGCCGGTTTCAAGATCCGTGAAGGCCAGGCCATCGGCACGATGGTGACCCTGCGCGGCGTCAAGATGTATGAGTTCCTGGACCGTTTCGTCACCGTGGCACTGCCCCGCGTGCGTGACTTCCGCGGCATTTCCGGTCGCGCGTTTGATGGCCGTGGCAACTACAACATCGGCGTGAAAGAGCAGATCATTTTCCCCGAGATTGAGTACGACAAGGTTGACGCCCTGCGCGGCCTCAACATCAGCATCACGACCACGGCCAAGACCGACGAAGAGTGCAAGGCACTGCTCGCCGGCTTCCGTTTCCCCTTCAAGAACTGAGGCGAACCATGGCAAAAATGGCTCTGATCGAGCGCGAACTCAAGCGCGACAAGCTGGTCGCCAAGTACGCGAAGAAGCACGCGGAACTCAAGGCAATCGCCCGCGACCCCAAGAAGAGCGAAGAAGAGCGTGCTGCGGCACGCCTGTCGCTGCAAAAACTGCCGCGCAATGCAAACCCCACGCGCCAGCGCAACCGCTGCGAAATCACCGGCCGTCCGCGTGGCACGTTCCGCCAGTTTGGTCTGGCTCGCGCAAAGATCCGTGAAATGGCCTTCGCAGGGGACATCCCCGGCGTGGTCAAGGCCAGCTGGTAAGCCGGGCAGGAGAGATTAAACATGAGCATGAGTGATCCCATCGCCGACCTGCTGACCCGCATTCGCAATGCCCAGATGGTGGCCAAGCCCACCGTTTCGGTGCCCTCTTCCAAAGTGAAGGTGGCGATTGCCCAGGTCCTCAAGGATGAAGGCTACATCGACGGCTTCCAGGTCAAGACCGAAGCCGGCAAGTCCGAGCTTGAAATTGCACTCAAGTACTACGCTGGCCGTCCGGTCATCGAGCGTATCGAGCGCGTGAGCCGCCCCGGCCTGCGCGTGTACAAGGGTGTTGGTGCCATTCCCCAGGTCATGAACGGCCTTGGCGTGGCCATTGTCACCACGCCCAAGGGTGTGATGACCGACCGCAAGGCGCGCGCTACCGGTGTTGGTGGCGAAGTGCTGTGCTACGTGGCCTAAAGGGAAGGAAAAGAAAATGTCCCGAGTAGGAAAAATGCCCGTCACCGTCCCCGCAGGCGTTGACGTGTCCATCAAGCAAGACCAGATCAGCGTCAAGGGCGCTGGCGGTACGCTGTCGCTGTCCCAGAGCGCCCTGGTCAATGTCGAGTCCAAGGACGGCAAGCTGAGCTTTGCGCCGGCCAACGACTCGCGTGAAGCCAACGCCATGAGCGGCACCATGCGCCAGCTGGTGAACAACATGGTGACCGGTGTGACCAAGGGCTTCGAAAAGAAGCTGAGCCTGGTCGGCGTGGGCTACAAGGCCCAGGCACAAGGTGCCAAGCTGAACCTGACGGTGGGCTATTCGCATCCCGTCAACAAGGACATGCCTGCCGGCATCACCGTTGCGACCCCGACCCCGACCGAAATCGTGATCAAGGGCGCCGACCGTCAGCGCGTGGGCCAGGTGGCCGCCGAGATTCGTGCGATTCGTCCGCCCGAGCCCTACAAGGGCAAGGGCATCCGCTATGCGGATGAGAAGATCACGATCAAAGAGACCAAGAAGAAGTAAGGAGCCGCAGCATGTTGACCAAAAAAGAGCAGCGTCTTCGCCGGGCCCGTCAGACCCGCATCCGCATCGCCACGCAAGGTGTTGCGCGCCTGACGGTGAACCGTACCAATCTGCACATCTACGCCAGCGTGATCTCCGGCGACGGCGCCAAGGTCCTGGCCAGCGCATCGACGGCGGAAGCCGATGTGCGCAAGTCGCTCGGTGGCTCCGGCAAAGGCGGCAACACCGCCGCTGCCCAGGCCATCGGCAAGCGTATCGCCGAGAAGGCCAAGGCTGCCGGCGTCGAGAAGGTTGCATTTGATCGTGCAGGTTTTGCGTACCACGGCCGCGTCAAGGCGCTGGCTGATGCTGCGCGTGAAGCCGGCCTCCAGTTCTAACGGACACGGATACAGACATGGCAAAAGTTCAAGCTAAGACGCAAGGTGACGGTCCGGAAGACGGCCTGCGCGAGAAAATGATCGCGGTCAACCGCGTGACCAAGGTGGTCAAGGGTGGCCGTATCCTCGGTTTCGCTGCACTGACCGTCGTGGGCGACGGCGACGGCAAGGTCGGCATGGGCAAGGGCAAGTCCAAGGAAGTGCCCGCCGCCGTGCAGAAGGCCATGGAAGAAGCCCGCCGCAACATGACCAAGG
>CAZUJD010000412.1:0-2544 GCA_964620025.1 uncultured Ramlibacter sp.
GGAACCGGCTTCGCCGGGCCGCCAGCGGCGCCCCCCCGGGAGGGAAGCGGCCGAAGGCCGGCACGGGGGGGCTTCGTTGGTTATCGCGCCCCAGTGGATCGGGGACGCGGTGATGACCGAGCCGCTGCTGCGCCGCCTGCATGCGCGTGGCGAACGGCTCACTGTGGGGGCGCTGCCGTGGGTGGCACCGGTGTACCGGGCCATGCCGCAGGTGGCCGATGTCATCGAGTTCCCGTTCCAGCATGGCGGCCTGCAGCTCAAGGCCCGGCGTGCCATTGCCCGGCAGATCGAGGGCCGTTTCAGCACTGCTTATGTGCTGCCCAACTCCCTGAAAAGCGCGCTGCTGCCGATGCTGGCCGGCATTCCCAAACGCGTGGGTTACCTGGGTGAGGCGCGTGTGGGCTTGTTGACCCACCGACTGAAGAACCCGAAAAACAAGCCGCCGATGGTGGCGTTTTACTCCGCGCTGAGCGGTGATTCAGGCCTGGAGGCCGACCGTCCCGCATTGGTTCTGCCGCCGGCCGAGGTTGACGCCGCGCTGGGCGTCCTGGGCCTGCGACCCGGTGGTTATGCGGTGTTCGCACCCGGCGCCGAATTCGGCCCGGCCAAACGCTGGCCCGCCGCGCACTTTGCCGCTGTAGCCCGCGATATGGGCGTGCCCGTGCTGTTGCTGGGTTCGGCCAAGGAGTCTGCGCTGTGCGACGAGATCGCTGCGGCCGCCCCCGGCTGCTGCACCAATCTGGCGGGCAAGACGACCTTGCTGCAGGCGCTGGCCGCCATCAGCGCGGCCAGGCATGTGGTCAGCAACGACTCGGGCCTGATGCACGTGGCTGCCGCGTTCGGCGTGCCGCAGGTGGCCGTTTTTGGCTCGTCCAGCCCGCTGCACACGCCGCCGCTGAATGACAAGGCCACTGTGCTGTGGCTGCGCAACGACCCGGCTTACCAGCCCCCGCTGGATTGCGCGCCCTGTTTTGAGCGTGAATGCCCGCTCGGCCATACGCGCTGCCTGAACGACCTGACTGCGCAACGCGTGCTGGCCTGTCTCTGACCGGCTGCGCCGCCAAAAAAAACAGCCACCTCGCGGTGGCTGTGAAAGTCCTTGGAAGGACGTCGTTGGGAGACTGTGAATCGGGTTGGGTCTTTGCCCGCGTGAATCTGTGACAGCAGATGAATGGAATGTAGACGGCACCAGCTTTTTGCGCATCCCCTATTTGTGGGAGAAACCCATGCAAGATCGCTGATGTGTGTCAAAACAGCGTGAAATTTTGCGCGCTGACGGCGGCGTAAAAACTTTATTACCGGCATTTACATCTGGTTGCAGGGTAGGGTGACGGTGAACCGGGCGCCACCACCCGGCGCATCTTCGCAGCGAACCTGGCCGCCGTGTCGCTGTGCGATGGACTTGACCAGCGCCAGTCCCAGGCCCACGCCACCTTCGCGCTCGCTCGCACCCGGCAGACGATAAAACGGCTCGAAGATGCGTTCGCGCTCGGCAGGCGGCACGCCGGGGCCGCGGTCGCTCACGCTCAGCACGGCCTGCGCGCCGTTGCGATGTACCTGTACACGCACTTCGCCGTCACCATAGCGGCGCGCGTTTTCCAGCAGGTTGCGGATCAGCCGGCGCAGCAGGCGTGGCACGCCGGGCAGCACCAGCTGCGCATCGGCGGCAACCACCTCGAGCTCGGCCCCGTGGCGCGCACATTCTTCAGCGGCCAGCCCGGTCAGGTCCACCGGTTCAACGATGCCCATTTCGGTCTCGCGCGCGTCCAGCCGGCTGGCCAGCAGGATCTCGTCGATCAGCTGGTCCAGTTCGGCGATGTTGCGCGAAATCTCCTCACGGAACGCCGGGCTGGGCTGCGTGCCCATGCCCATCAGCTCCAGCCCCATGCGGATGCGCGCCAGCGGTGAGCGCAATTCGTGCGAGGCATTGGCCAGCAACGACTTGTGCGTCTGCACCAGTGTCTGCACGCGCTCGGCGGCCTGGTTGAAGCGCCGGGCCAGGAAGGCCACCTCATCGTTGCCGGATTCGTTCACGCGCGCGCCGAGGTCGCCTTCGCCCCAGCGCTCCACACCGCCGCGCAGGTGTTCCAGCCGCTTGGTCAGGCGGCGCACGATCGGGTAGGTGCCCACGGCCACCGCGATGGCCACAATGCCCATCAGCCACAGCAATCCGGCCGGCCCGCTGAACCAGGGCCGTGGAGGCGGCGCCTCTCCGGGGCGGCGCGGCCGCGGCGGAATGTGCACGTACATTTGCCGGCCGTCAGCCATCAGCACCTGGAACTCGATGCCCCGACCGGGGATGCGCACCGGCGGGGCATTGGCCTGACCCACCACCTGGCCCGCTTCGTCGCGCAGGAATATCTGGCGCGCCGTCGGTGGGTCGGCATTGATGCTCCAGAGCCAGCCAAACACCAGCGTCAGCACCGCCACGGCCAGCACCACCGCCATCCAGATGCGAAGATAAAGGGGAATGCCCAGCGGCCTCCAACGAAACGCCGGCATCAGCGTGCTTTCACCAGGGCCGCCGCGGAACCGGCTTCGCCG
>CAZUJD010000413.1:0-2527 GCA_964620025.1 uncultured Ramlibacter sp.
GCCAAGCGCACACGTCTGCGCTATCTAGAAAGCGGCACGGCATTGTGCAGGAGCCGAGGGGCGGCTGGCCGCACGGCTGGAGGGCGTGAACAAGGAATTCGGCACCAGCATCTGCGTGAGCCATGCGGTGTTCCGTGAAGCGGGTGAGCGTCTCTGGCTGCGGCGCATCGGCGTGGTCACGGTCAAGGGCCGGCGCGCCGACATGCAGGTGTACGAGCTGCTGGGCACGCGCGGTGGCGACCCGGCGCTGGAGGCCACGCCGGAGGTGCAGCGGCTGTGCAGCCTGACGGACCATGCCTATGAGGCCTTTGAGCGCAATGAGTGGCAAGAGGCCGAGGACCGCTACCGCGCCATCGCGCAGGAGTTCCCCGACGACCGGCTGGCGCGTGTGATGGTGCTGCGCTGCCACGCCGCCGCTCAGGCCGGCGGTCTGGACGCCGCCCTGCCCGAATAGCGCAGCAGCCGCTGCGCGTGGCGTGCCAGCTCGGTGCGCAGGCGCGGCGGGCCGATCACTTCAAACACGCATTCCAGCCGCGCCAGCTGGCGGGCAAACCAGCGCAGATCGTCCACCTGGGCATGCAGCATCAGGTGTTTGCCCACGGGCTGGAACAGGCCGATGGTTTCAAACAGCTGCTCGTGGGCGGTGGCCAGGTCGGTCTTGAGCAGCACCTGCACGCTGATGGCGCGCGGCAGCGTGGCCAGGCCCAGGGCCAGGTGGCGCACGGCGTCAAAGTCGGTGGGTGGGTCAAACGTGGCGAGAAGCGGCTCGACAGCCTGCACCCGGTCGATGCGAAAGCTGCGCATGCCCCCGCGCAGGTGGCAGTGCCCCACGGCGTACCAGCGCTCATTGCGCAGCGCCACGCCATACACATCCACCTCGCGTCCGGTGGCTTCCCCGTCGGCGGATTCATAACGCAGGTGCACGCGCTGGCGCACGTGGGCGGCTTCGCTGAGGGCCAGCAGCGCGGCGTTGTCGCCCGCGGGCAGGGTGCGCGCCAGGTCCATCTGGATGGTGTCGCCCAGGGCGCGCACGCGCGATTTCAGCGGCGCGGGCATCACGCGCTCCAGCTTGGCCTGCGCACTCTGAGCGGCGGGTGCTGCGCCCGCCACGCCAATCTGCCGCGCCGCCAGCAGGCCCAGCGACAGCGCCACGGCCTCGGCGTTGCTGAACATCATGGGCGGCAGCTTGAAGCCGGGCATGAGCGAATAGCAGCCGTAACGCCCACGCTCGGCCTGCACGGGGATGCCCAGCTCCTCCAGCCGGGCGATGTAGCGGCGCAGTGTGCGGCCGTCCACGTTCACGCGCCGGGCCAGCTCGGCGCCGGTCAGCCGACCCTCGCTTTGCAGCAGGTCCAGCACGGCCAGCACGCGGGTGGTGGGGGAGTACATGCCAGACAGTGTAGAACTGAATCAGGGCGAAAAATGACCTGTAATGCTTCTACAGTGCGGCCATCGACTCCAACAAGGCAAACACAAGGCACGCATATGGAACCCACCCAGCACTGGCTCTTTTTCCTCATGGTGCTCGGCATCGTCATCCTGCCGGGCATGGACATGGCCTTCGTCGCGGCCAACGCGCTGGCGGGTGGTGCACGTCGCGGCCTGCTGGCGGTTGCCGGTGTGATCACGGGCGGTGTAGTGCATGTGGCGGCGTCGGCCTTGGGCATCGGCCTGGTGCTGCAGATGGTGCCTGCGGTGTTCAACGCGATGCTGCTGGCAGGGGCTGCCTACATCGCGTGGATAGGTGTCAGCTTGCTGCGCATGCAGTCTGCCGAGGGCGCGCTGCCGGCAGCGCGGGCAGCGGCATCAGGCTGGGCCACCTTCCGCCAGGCTGCGCTGACCAACCTGCTCAACCCCAAGGCGTACCTGTTCATGTTCGCCGTGTTCCCGCAGTTCTTTCGCCCGGGTGTGGGCGCGGCATGGGTTCAAGCGGGGGCGCTGTGGGTCATCATCGCGTTCACGCAGGCACTGATCTACGGACCGATTGCGCTGGCCGCAGGCGGTGCGGCAACGGGGCTGGCTGCGCGGCCCAGGTTGCAGCTGCGGGTCGTGCATTCCGCGGGGGCGATGCTGCTGCTGGGAGCGGCGTGGACGGCGTATGAGGGCTGGCGCGGCCTTTGAGCGCAAGGTCGAAGCTACTCGCGCGTCACCCGCACCAGCTCTTCACGCGATGTGATGTGTTCCTGTACCAGCCGCTCGCCGTCGTCGCGCATCAGCACCATGCCGGCCTTTAGCGCGGCGTCGCGGATGTCGGCCTCGGACGCACGGTTATGGATCTGCGCGCGGATGGCTTCATCCGTCACCAGCAGCTCAAACACGCCGGTGCGGCCCTGGTAGCCGGTCTGGCCGCATTCAGTACAACCCGGCCCGCCACAGTGCTTGCACAGCTTGCGCACGAGCCGCTGGGCCAACGTACCCAGCAGCGAGCTGCTCAACAGGAACGGCTCCACCCCCATGTCGGTCAGCCGCGTCACGGCGCTGGCGGCGTCGTTGGTGTGCAGCGTGGCCAGCACCAGGTGGCCGGTGA
>CAZUJD010000414.1:0-2498 GCA_964620025.1 uncultured Ramlibacter sp.
CCCGCGCCGGGCCGGGCACCAAGATCATCTGCATGGGCAACCTGGCGCAGATCGACACGCCCTACCTCACCGAGGGTTCATCGGGCCTGACCTTCGCCGTGGACAAATTCAAGGGCTGGCCGCACAGCGGGCACATCACGCTGGCGCGCGGCGAGCGTTCGCGACTGGCAGACTTTGCCAGCGAAGTGCTCTGACGCTGCGTCAATAGTCCATTCCCGAACCACCGCTGGACAGGCTTTCAAACTTGGTCAGCGGCTTCAGGAACGCCAGCTTGACGGTCCCTGTAGGGCCGTTACGCTGCTTGCTGATGATCACTTCTGCAACGCCGGGCTCCTTGGAGTCCTTGTTGTAGTAGTCGTCACGGTAGATGAACATGATCACGTCAGCATCCTGCTCGATGGCGCCCGATTCCCGCAGGTCGCTCATCATGGGCCGTTTGTCGGTACGCGCCTCCACGCCACGGCTGAGCTGCGATAGCGCAATCACGGGACATTGCAGTTCCTTGGCCAGCATCTTCAGGCCGCGAGAGATCTCACCGACCGCAGTGGCGCGGTTCTCGTCGGCCATCCCGCTGGAGACGCTCATCAGCTGCAGGTAATCCACCACGATCAGGCCCAGCTTGCCGCACTGGCGCGCCAGCCGGCGGGCGTTGGCACGCAGCTCGCTGGTGGTCAGCCCTGGTGTTTCATCGATGTGCAATGACACATTGCGCAGCTTCTCGATCGCCTCGGTCAGGCGCGGCCATTCGTCGTCCGTCAGCTTGCCGGTACGCAGGTGGGTCTGGTCGATGCGACCGATGGAACCCACGATACGGATGGCCAGCTGAGAGGCCCCCATTTCCATCGAAAACACGGCGACCGGCAGGCCCTCGTTCAGGGCCACATGCTCGGCGATGTTGATGGCCAGGGCGGTTTTGCCCATAGACGGCCGCGCCGCCAGCACGATCAGGTCGCCGGCCTGCATGCCTGAGGTCATGCGGTCAAAGTCATAAAACCCGGTCGGCACCCCTGTGACGTCATTGGGGTTGTCGGCCATTTCCTGCACGCGGTCCAGCAGCTGCACAACCAGGGAGTCCATGGCCTGGAAGCCCTGCTTCATGCGCGAGCCTTCTTCACCGATGTTGAAGATCTTCTGCTCGGCCTCGTCCAGAATCTTGTCGACCGCCTTGCCCTGGGGGTTGAAGGCATTGGTGGCAATCTCGTCGCTGGCACTGACCAGCTTGCGCAGGATGGACCGCTCGCGCACGATCTCCGCATAACGCCGGATATTGCTGG
The DNA here is from genome assembly GCA_964620025.1 of uncultured Ramlibacter sp. Classification (GTDB taxonomy): domain Bacteria; phylum Pseudomonadota; class Gammaproteobacteria; order Burkholderiales; family Burkholderiaceae_C; genus RAM1. The sequence goes on from CAZUJD010000414.1 coordinate 1,275, forward strand.
CGCTGGGCACGTATTGCGCCAGTGAGTTCAGGTAAGCCAGGCCCCCTGTATCCTCCGCCTTGCCCTGGTTCTGCAGGTGTTCATAGACGGTGATCACATCAGCCGGCTTGGTGGCGTTGATCAGGGCGCCTATAGAGGCGTATATCAGCTTGTGTTCATAACGGTAAAAGTCACCGTCAGTGAGCAAATCGCCCACACGGTCCCAGGCGCCGTTGTCCAGCAGAAGGCCGCCCAGCACGCTCGATTCGGCTTCGATCGAGTGCGGCGGCACGCGCAACTGCGCGACCTGGCGATCGGGTGAAAAGTCGTCATCCACCGATGAGAGAACTGCAGACATGGGCTTCCTTGGGGCAGCCTTGAATCCTACGCCGGGGCGAAGGCTGCGTCACGGGACAAGGCTGTGCATAACAGGTGGGTTACCGGTGGGTTGCGCCGGAAAACCTGTGCATGCGGCAACAAAAAAGCCGCCCGAGGGCGGCTTCAGGCAGACGGGGAAGGCTTACGCCGTTTCGCCGTAGACAGTGACGTTGATTTCAACAACCACATCGGTGTGCAGTTGCACGCTGACGCTGCTGTCGCCGACCATCTTGATCGGGCCGTTGGGCATGCGGACCTGGGCCTTGGCGACCTTGTAGCCCTGCTTGCCCAGTTCTTCGGCGATGTCAAAGTTGGTGACCGAGCCGAACAGGCGGCCGTCAACGCCGGCCTTCTGCGTCAGCTTGATGGTCGTGCCACCGAGCTTTTCGCCCTGGGCCTGCGATTCGGCCAGCTTGGCAGCGGCGGCCTTTTCGAGTTCGGCGCGCTTGGCTTCAAACTCGGCTTTGTTGGCTGCGGTTGCGCGGCGGGCACGGCCGGTAGGGATCAGGAAGTTGCGGGCGTAGCCGTCTTTGACCTTGGCGATATCACCGAGGTTGCCCACGTTGGGGACTTTGTCGAGCAGGATGACTTGCATGTTCGGTTCCCCTTAGATGCGGTGCTGGTCGCTGTACGGGACCAGTGCCAGGAAGCGGGCGCGCTTGATGGCGGTGTTGAGTTGGCGCTGGTAAATGGCGCGCGTGCCGGTCAGGCGGGCGGGAATGATCTTGCCGTTTTCGGCAATGAAGTCACGCAGGGTGTCGACATCCTTGTAGTCGATTTCTTCGACGCCGGCGACCGTAAAGCGGCAGAAGCGCTTGCGCTTGAACAGCAGCGACTGGGTGTTGCGCTTGGGGCGCTTGTCTTTGT
>CAZUJD010000415.1:0-2483 GCA_964620025.1 uncultured Ramlibacter sp.
CGCTCCCTGCCGCATAGAGGCGATGACCATCAGCAGACCAGGCAACGCTGGAGAAACTTCCGTTTGTCACCTTCCTGGTATCGGGTGCGAACTGAAACGAGAGGTCCTGCGCGGAAAGGACGGCCACTTTGGTCGAGTCGTTAAATCCCACCGCGACCTGCAAACCGTCCGGCGAGAAGGCGACGCCAAAAGGCTGTGAACCACCAGGGACCTGTTGTTTCGCCAGGAGTTGGAACTTGGCGTCATAGAGCCTAATAAAGCCGTCATAAGACGTAGTAACAAGACGCCCCTGGCCGTCGAAGGCTGCCCCGTAACTGGTGTCTCCGTAGGCGCGATCCTCGCCGGTCAAGGCATAATCCGAGGTGCGGTAGACCCGGATACCGTGTCCTCCTCCCAAAGTTGCCACGAGTGCTTGCCCATCAGGAGAAAATGCCAGATGCATAATTGCATTGGGCAGGCCGGTCAGCCGCTTGGTCATGCGTCCACTTGCCCGATCAAAGAGGTAGATAGAGTTGGATCGTTCCCATTCAAAACCAGTCCAGCCGCCCACAGCAACGGTCCGGCCGTCCGGCGAGATCGCCACGGCAAAGACCTTGCCCTCATCCCCCGAACCGATCGGAAGCCGCAGGGTTCGCTGCAACTGTCCCGTGCGAAGGTCCCATACCCGCGCGGTCTTGTCATGGGAGCCCGTGACGAAGTAGCGGTTGGCTGCATCCACGCCTATTCGCGTCATCATGGCATGGTGCATGCTCGTCTCGACTTGCAGGATGGGTTCGATCGGCGGCTCATCGGCGCAAGCCTTGCCTACCCCGCACCAGAAGGCCCCAGCCACCAGCAGACTCAGGACCCAGCGCGATCTCATCACCATCACCCCCATGAGTGAGCTCCTCATTTTGTGACCAGCCCTCGGGCCTTCAGGCCACGCAGGCCTTTCGTTTCCATTTCCCCCGCTTCCAGGGTCACGATACTGGCATGGGCCTCGCTCCATTGTGTGCCTTGCGACGACAGATCCGACCAAGTCATTCCGCTGAGGGCCGCTGCGTCCGAAGGCGTGAGCATGAAGTAGCCGCGGCTCACATCCATATTCTTCACCAGCGGCGTAGGCTGCTTCATGCAGATGGTCTTGATCCGTTCCGTGCCAAGCGGACGATCCACCGTGAACTCAAATTCATCCTTGATCGGATCGGGAATCGTCACCCAGCCATCGGCGGCGCGCACCAATGTTTGGCGAAGATCCGAACGATATTTATTGGGAGACAGGACGATCCAGGACCCGCTGACGCCGATACCGACGACAGTCAAATAACAATCCTGGGTCGTGCGAAAGCGAAAGCTTGCCTTCTCTCCTACTCGATACTGCGGCCGATCGGCCACCAGTTCCGTGCGGAACCCGACCGGATTGCGCAGATCCCAGAAGGCCTCGACCCAGCGGTGAAAGGTCTCGGCCTGGCCCGTGCCCACCGGCGAGACCGAAGGCCGTCCGCCAGCCACTACACCGTTCAACTCGCGCCAATCTTCACCCGTCAAGGCCATGCGCGGAATCGTGCCTTCCGCCACCGCCTCCATGACATGGTCGCGCAAACGCACCACCTTGGCCGAAAGCCAGAGTCCCCCCGTCGCGTCGGCTTCATACACAGCAGACAACACCGCTTGTGCTGCCGCGCCGGTGGCGCTGTTCGTCGAGTCCTCGGCCTTCACGACTCCGCCATCCACCACTCGCAACACGCCGAACTGGCTCAATCCGGCGAGCAGACCGGTTTCCAATCTGGCGCTGAGCGCCAGCCGGGTTTTCGTCCGGTTTTCGAGAAACCCCTGCAGGACGGTAAGGGCACCATCTGAATCGTTAACGTGGGCCGACAGACGCAGCGCAAGGTCATGCAAGGCTTGCGCAAGGGGACTGTGGTCCGAGGCGAGCGGCGGCGGTAACATCGAGAACCGCACTGCCTGGGTCGTAAGATGGCGCGACAGTTGGTCATGGAGAGACGGCAGGAGATGCACACCCAGCTGATCGACCGCTACCTTCGCCACAATCACGGCTGAGCCTTGCCCCGGCTCGACGTGGCGGACATGTGCCTCCACCCGTCCTTGCTGGTTGGTTCGCAGCAGCGGATCCACTTCGCCCTTGCCTACTTCAAAGGCAAACACGACCGGCATCTCCAGCACTGGACGATCCTGCCCCTGCATGGTGGAAAGAACTTGGACGGTCAATGCATCGGACAAGGGTTTCCCAGGCCTGGCCCGTTGGTGATCACCGGCCACCTTCTCCAGCTTCAGCGACGAGAGCAGCGCGCCGAACCGTTGGCGCGTCTGCTCCAATCTCGTACCAGCCTCACTTCTCGAACTGTCCGGCACGAGGTAGCGGATCCTCCGATCAAGCTGCTCGGCAATCGCATCGACTTCAAGCGCCTGATGCCACAGCTTGAGCGCATGCAGCACCTCGCCCTGCTCCTGCAATGTGGCGGCTTGCCGGGTCAACGCACCAT
>CAZUJD010000416.1:0-2481 GCA_964620025.1 uncultured Ramlibacter sp.
GCGTCTGTTCGCCGGCCAGCACCGGCGACAGCAGGATGCGGTTGTAGTTGGGGTGCGGCTCGGCGCCGAAGACGGTGATGTCGTACAGCTCGGGACTGATCTTGAGCAGTTCCTCGATCGTACGCACGCCGGCCATGCCGTTGCCGATCATCACGAGTTTCATCTTTTGCATGGTTGGGCTCCTTGGACGGGGTTACTGCCCATGACGCTGGCGCGATGCCGGCACGGCTGCCCCGAAAGGCAGGACGGCTAACATCGGCGCATCATGGGTCTGGATGTTGACATTGGCTGGTACACCACGCGCGGCGCGCGCGAGAGCAACGAGGACTTCGTGGCAGCGCAGCGCGCTGCGCCGCATGAATCTGCACGCGGGCTGATTGCGGCGATGGCCGACGGCGTATCCGCCGGCGGCCGTGGCCGCGAGGCGGCGCAGGTCACCGCCATGTGCCTGCTCCAGGATTATTTCGGCACGCCCGAGACCTGGGACACGACGGTGGCACTGGACCGGCTCATCAGCGCACAGAACGCGTGGCTGGCGGCCAGCAACCGGCGCCAGGCGCAGGCCGGCGCAGCCGGTGCCATGACCACGCTGACCGCGCTGGTGCTGCGCGGTCACAGCTACACGCTGGCCCATGTAGGTGACACGCGCGCCTGGCTCCTGCGCGACAGCCATTGCCTGCAGCTCAGCCAGGACCATGTGTTCGACCATCCCGACATGCGCAGCCGCCTCACGCGCGCCATCGGGCTGGACGACCATGTGCGGCTGGACTACGAACAGGGCGAGCTGCGTCGCGGTGATGTGTTCCTGCTGACCAGTGACGGCGTACACGGTGCATTGCGGCACCGCCAGATCACCGATATCACGCTGCGCGCCACCGCTGAAGAGGCCCAGGCCGTGGCCCGGGCCCTGGTCGAGGCCGCGGTGGCCGCGGGCAGCCGCGACAACGCCAGCGCCCTGGTCATCCGTGTCAACGAACTGGCCGCGCTGCAGCTGGACGATGCCCTGCTGCGCGGCCGCCAGTTGCCCCTGCCGCCGCGCCTGCGCATCGGCGATGTGCTGGACGGCTTCACCATCACGGCCACCATCGCTGACACCGGGCTGCACCGTCTGTACCAGGCGCGTGACAACGCCACCCGCGAACTGGTGGCCATCAAGGCGCTGCATGAATCGCGTGGCAGCGACCCCGAGGAGCGCACCATGCTGGCCCATGAGGCCTGGCTGGGTTTGCGGCTGGCCGAGCAATTCAGCGCCGGCACGCCCAGCGGCTTTGTCCGCGTGCGCGAGGTGGCCGGTCCGAGCGCCTTCTACACCGTGTTTGACTGGCACAGCGGCCAGACGCTGGAGCAGGCCTGGAGCAGCGGCGAGAAATTCACCGTGGGACAGGTCATCGCCGGCGCGCTGGCCGTGGCCCGTGCCCTGGGACGGCTGCACCGTCAGGGGGTGGTGCATCGTGACATCAAGCCGGCCAACCTGCACCTGGGGGAGGACCAGTGGCGCGTGCTGGACCTGGGCGTGGCCATTTCGGGGCGTGAATCCGCTGCGCAGCGTGATCTGCATGCCGGCACACCCAGCTACATGAATCCCGAGCAGTGGCTGGCCCGCGAGGACGCTGCGGGCGGCAGCGGCGCCACCGCCCAAAGCGACCTGTTTGCCCTGGGGGTCACGCTGTACCAGTGGCTGACCGGCCACCTGCCGTATGGCGAGGTCGAGCCCTACCAGATCGCGCGCTACCGGCAGGACCCCAAGCCCCCGTCGCGTCTGCGTCCCGAGGTGCCGATCTGGCTGGATCATGTGGTGCTCAAGGCCGTGGCGCGCGACGCCCGCCAGCGTTTCGAAACCGCCGAGGAGCTGGTGCTCGCGCTGGAGCGCGGCGCTTCGCGCCCGGTCGGTGCGCCCATGCCCACACCGCTCATCCGCCGCGACCCGGCCGCCCTGTGGAAGGCGGCATTCGCCGTTTCGGTGATGTTCAATATTCTGCTCATCGTCTGGCTGCTGTTCCTGCCCAGATAGAGCCCCACCCCGAAGCGCGTGCGGCGCTTCCCCCCCAGGGGGGCGTCCCCAGCGGTCCGGCAAAGCGGGCTCCGGGTCGGCACTGGTGAAGTCCTGTCGATTCACGATGCATCCCCCTGCGTCTGGCCAGCGCGGGCACGGCCACCCTTTTCAGCCCAGGTGCGGGTCCAGCGGATCTGTACCAGGCGCAGCATGCCCAGCATCACCAGCGCCAGCACCGTGAAGGCCAGAAAGCCGAACAGGTAGGTGCCTGCGTGCTGCTTGGACAGGCCCATGGCGTTGGGCAGGAAGCCGCCACCCAGGGCGCCGATCTCGCCGATCATGGAGCCGGCCACCGCCGTTGTCAGTGGCCAGCGCAGCGGCACCAGCTGGAACAGCGCGCCGTTGCCAGCGCCCAGGGCCGCAAAGCACAGCATGAACAGCAGCGTGGTGAGTGCCAGCGACTGTCCGGCGAAGCCACAGGCCGCCAG
>CAZUJD010000417.1:0-2428 GCA_964620025.1 uncultured Ramlibacter sp.
CCGCCGAATGGGTGGGTCCGTACGATGACCAGAAGCTGGGATTCAACAAGGTTGCACCGTTCTACTACTACCCCGGCTGGTGGGAAGGCGGCCCCCAGGTGGACCTGTTCGTCAACCAGAAGGCCTACGACGCGCTGTCGCCTGAAAACAAGGCCATCATCGAGGCAGCCTCGGCTTATGCGCATGTGGACATGCAGGCCAAGTACGACGTCAAGAACCCGACGGCGCTCAAGCAGCTGGTGGGTGCAGGCGCCAAGCTGCGCCCGTTCCCGGCCGATGTGATGGCGGCATCGTTCAAGGCTTCGATGACCATTTACGACGAACTCAGCGCCAAGAACGAAAGCTGGAAAAAGGTGTACGCCGACTATTCCAAGTTCCGCGCCGACCAGAACCTGTGGTTCCGCTTCACCGAAGCCACGTTCGACCGCTTCATGCAATCACAGAAGCTGTAAGCGTTCCAGGACGCCGCAAAAAAAAGGCCGCGCATTGCGCGGCCTTTTTGTTGGCTGGGTGGAAAACCCGGGCGGCGTGGGCCGCCCGTTGGTGACTTATTTCTTGTTGAACAGCTCGTCGATCTTCTTCTGTTCATCGTCAGCCGACTGCGCTGCTTCAGCCGGGTTGGGCATGGCTTCAGGCTTGGCCTCGGCTCCGGGGATGGCTTCGGGTGCACCCAGCGGGGACATCTGCTGCAGGTCACGCGTCACCTGGTTCATGTCTACCTTGGCCGCCTTGTCCAGGCCACCGGAGACCAGGCCCGGGAAGGCAATGATCAGGCCGACCATGATGATCTGGATCACCACGAACGGCACGGCGCCCCAGTAGATCTGCATGGTGGTCACGGGCTGGGTGAGCTTGCCGGTGAGCTTGTCGGTGTATTCCTTGATGGGCGCGACGCTGCGCAGGTAGAACAGCGCAAAGCCGAACGGCGGGTGCATGAAGGACGTTTGCATGTTCACTGCCAGCAGCACGCCGAACCAGATCAGGTCAATGCCCAGCTTTTCAGCCACGGGGGCCAGCAGTGGCACCACGATGAACGACAGCTCGAAGAAGTCCAGGAAGAACGCGAGCAGGAAGATCATGACGTTCACCACGATCAGGAAGCCCGTCTGGCCGCCCGGCAGGCCGCTGAGCAGGTGTTCCACCCACTTCGGACCGTCCACGCCCTGGAAGCTCAGGCTGAAGATCGTGGAGCCCACCAGGATGAACACCACAAAGCACGACAGCTTGGTGGTGGTGTTCAGCGCCTGGCGCAGCAGCGAATAGCTCAGGCGCCCGCGTGCCACGGCCATGGCGATCGCGCCCAGGGCGCCCATGGCGCCGCCTTCGGTGGGCGTTGCAATGCCCAGGAAGATGGTGCCCAGCACCAGGAAGATCAGCAGCAGCGGCGGGATCAGCACGAAGGTCACGCGCTCGGCCATGCGCGACAGCAGGCCCAGGCGCGTCACCTTGTTGACGACGGCGATCAGGAAGGCCAGCATCACGCCGGCGCACATGGACACCACAATCGTCTCGTCCAGCGCCACAGGGGCGGCAGCGGCGTTCTTCCACCAGGCGATGACCTGGGCGTAGTTCTTGCCCAGTGCCACGGCGGCGGCGGTGGAGATGATGGTCAGTACCAGCAGCGAAGGCAGGCCGGACTTGCCGTCGTCTTCGCGGATGGTGCGGGCCTCGGCCGGCAGGGCAGGCGCCCACTGCGGCTTGAACATCGCGATGCCGGCGACGTACAGCACATACAGGCCGGTTAGCACAAAGCCGGGAACGAAAGCGCCCTTGTACATGTCGCCCACGCTGCGGCCCAGCTGGTCTGCCAGGATGATCAGCACCAGCGACGGCGGGATGATCTGCGCCAGCGTGCCGGACGCGGCGATCACGCCCGAGGCCAGGCGGCGGTCATAGCCGTAGCGCAGCATGATGGGCAGCGAGATCAGGCCCATGGAGATGACAGAAGCCGCCACCACGCCCGTGGTGGCTGCCAGCAGCGCGCCGACGAAAATCACGGCCAGTGCCAGGCCGCCGCGGATGGGGCCGAACAGCTGGCCGATGGTGTCCAGCAGGTCTTCTGCCATGCCGCTACGCTCGAGGATCAGCCCCATCAGCGTGAAGAACGGTATGGCCAGCAGGGTGTCGTTCTGCATGATGCCGAAGATGCGCAACGGCAGGGCCTGCAGCAGCGCTTCGGGCAGAACGCCCAGCTCAACGCCGATGAAGCCGAAGAACAGGCCGCAGGCGCCCAGGCTGAACGCGACGGGAAAACCCATCAGCAGGAAGATGATGAGCCCGATGAACATGATCGGGGCGAGGTTGTGGGTGATGAATTCCATGATGCTTGTCCTGCTCAGCCGGCCTTGGCCTTGGATTGCGCCAGATTGCGGATGGCTTCAGCCAGTTCTTCTTCGGCGGTCTTCTCGACCTTCTTGGCCGTGGGGTC
>CAZUJD010000418.1:0-2428 GCA_964620025.1 uncultured Ramlibacter sp.
TCCTGAACGACAACGACATGTCGATCAGCCCGCCGGTGGGCGCGCTGAACCGCTATCTGGCCCAGCTGATGAGTGGCCAGTTCTATGCTGCGGCCAAGAATGTCGGCAAAAGCGTGCTCAAGCCCGTGCCACCACTGTTCGAGCTGGCCAAGCGGTTTGAGCAGCAGGCCAAAGGCATGGTGGTGCCGGCCACGCTTTTCGAGAAGTTCGGCTTCAACTACATCGGCCCGATTGACGGACACGACCTGGAATCCCTGATCCCGACACTGGAAAACATCAAGCAGCTGCGTGGGCCCCAGTTCCTGCATGTGGTCACCAAAAAAGGCCAGGGCTACAAGCTGGCCGAAGCTGATCCCGTGGCCTACCACGGCCCCGGCAAGTTCGACCCTGCCGTCGGGCTGACCAAGCCGGCGACGCCGCCCAAACCCACTTTCACGCAGGTGTTTGGCCAGTGGCTGTGCGACATGGCTGCACAGGATCCCCGGCTGGTGGGCATCACGCCCGCCATGCGTGAAGGCTCGGGACTGGTGGAGTTTGAAAAGCGTTTCCCCGGGCGTTACTTCGACGTTGGCATTGCTGAGCAGCACGCCGTCACGTTCGCAGCGGGCCTGGCCTGTGAAGGGCTCAAGCCCGTGGTGGCGATTTACTCGACCTTCCTGCAGCGTGGCTACGACCAGCTCATCCATGACGTGGCGCTGCAGAACCTGCCGGTCGTATTTGCCCTGGACCGCGCCGGTCTGGTGGGGGCGGACGGTGCCACGCATGCCGGAGCCTATGACATCCCGTACCTGCGTTGCATACCGCAAGTCAGTATTGCCTGTCCGGCCGACGAGAACGAGTGCCGCGGTTTGCTCAGCAGTGCGTTCGCGCAGAACCACCCGGTGGCAGTTCGCTACCCGCGCGGCGCGGGCGTTGGCACGCCGATGGCCGGTGACCTGACCCCCCTGCCGTTCGGCCGGGGTGAGTTGCGCCGGCATGGCCGCGGTATTGCGATCCTGGCTTTCGGTACCCTTCTGTACCCGGCGCTGGACGCTGGGCAGCGGCTGGATGCCACCGTGGTCAACATGCGATGGGCCAAGCCGCTGGATGTGGAACTGCTGTTGCAGGTGGCCGCGCAGCATGAGGCGCTGGTCACGGTGGAAGAGGGCGCCATCATGGGTGGCGCCGGCAGTGCTGTGGCCGAGGCGCTGAACACCGCCGGCGTAACCCGTGCCCTGTTGCAGCTGGGCCTGCGCGACGAGTTCATCGAGCATGGTGACCCTGCGCGCCTTCTGGCCCTGCAGGGACTGGACGCTACGGGCATCGAGTCGTCCATCCGTGCACGCTTCAACCCGGGTGATGCGCAGGTACGGCCGCCGCTGAAAGTGGTTCAATCCTGAAGCTTTGCTGACAGAGGGCTGAGTACCAAAGGTTTCCGGGTATTTCTCAAGGGAAAACCCCCGAAACCTTAAGTGTTGTGCTTCCTAGAATGGCACCTGATTTTGGCTGACAACCTTTAGTTGTCTTCAAATCAATATAGTCCAAGCCTTTCACTGATTCATTCGAGGAGCAATACATGGATCGTCGTTCACTCATCAAAAACGCCGGCATCGCAGGCGTGCTCGCCGCTGGTGTGGCACCTGCCGTGCATGCCCAGGCAGCCATCCGCTGGCGTCTGGCATCCAGCTTCCCCAAGTCGCTGGACACCATCTTCGGCGCTGCCGACACGTTCGCCGCCAAGGTCAAGGCCATGTCGGGTGGCAAGTTTGAAATCTCCACCCATGCCGCTGGCGAACTCATGCCCGCATTCGGCGTGGTTGATGGCGTGCAGAACGGCACCGTGGAAGTGGCCCACACCGCTCCGTACTACTTCTTCGGCAAGGACGAGTGCTTCGCATTGGGTTGCGCCATTCCCTTCGGCCTGAACAGCCGCCAGATGACCGCCTGGATGTACGAGGGCAACGGCCTGAAGCTGATGCGCGAGTTCTACGCCAAGTTCAGCATCATCAATTTCCCCGGTGGCAACACCGGTGCCCAGATGGGCGGCTGGTTCCGCAAGGAAATCAAGTCGGTGGCCGACATCAAGGGCCTGAAGTTCCGCATCGGCGGTTTCGGTGGCAAGGTGCTGGCTCCCCTGGGTGCCGTGCCGCAAAACATCCCCGGCGGCGAAATCTACCAGGCGCTGGAAAAGGGCACGATTGACGCCGCCGAATGGGTGGGCCCGTACGACGACCAGAAGCTGGGCTTCAACAAGGTTGCACCGTTCTACTACTACCCCGGCTGGTGGGAAGGCGGCCCGCAGCTGGACTTCTTCATCAACCAGAAGGCCTTTGACGGTCTGTCGGCAGAAAACAAGGCCATCGTCGAGGCCGCCGCTGCTTTCGCGCACACCGATTGTGGGAGCCAAGGAGCGCGGCATGTCGTGCAATGCGCGGTGGGCGATCGTGTC
>CAZUJD010000419.1:0-2420 GCA_964620025.1 uncultured Ramlibacter sp.
AAGCAGCGGGCCGTGGGCGTGGCCGACGCGCGCGGCGTGGCCACGCTGTCGGGCCTGTCACCTTTGGCGCCCGCCTGCAAGACGGGCAACGACGACTACCGCAGCGCCTATTTCATCAGCGCCCGTGCCACCGACGCCGCGGGGGTGGAGGAACTGGCCTTCACCTTCAGCGACTGGGCGCGCGGCATCGAACCCTGGCGCTTCAACGTGCCCACCAGCAGCGCCAACAAGCCCAGCCAGGCGGCGCATACGGTGATGGACCGCACGCTGCTGCGCGCGGGCGAGACAGTGGGCATGAAGCACTTTGTGCGAACCGAAACCCGCAATGGCTTCGGCGTGCCGGCCACGCCACCCGCGGTGCTGGCCATCACCCACGTGGGCACGGGCCAGCAGGTGACGCAGCCGCTGCGCTGGCGCAAGACGGCCAGCGGCGGCTTGAGCGCCGAAAGCGAGTTCCAGGTGCCGCCCGCTGCCAAGCTGGGCGTGTACCAGGTGGCGCTGCGCGAATCCACCGGTGGATCAGGTGGTGGTGGCGTGATGATGGAAAGCGGCGAATTCCGCGTGGAAGAGTTCCGCCTGCCCGTGTTTGAAGGCCGCATTGCCCCCGCCGCCAAGGAGGCGCTGGTCAACGCCACCAGCGTGCCCACGGCGCTGCAGGTGGGTTATGTGTCTGGCGGGCCGGCGGCGGCGCTGCCGGTGCGGGTGTCGGCGCTGGTGCGCAACAAGGTGCTGAGCTTTGCCGACCACGACGCCTTCAGCTTCAACCCGCCGCGCGGCCGGCGCAATGCCAGCGATGAAGAAGAACCCGCCGCTGGTGAAGACCAGCGCGTGGTGGCCGACAAGCTGCCGCTCACGCTGGACCGCCACGGCGCGGGGCAGATCATGATAGACAAGCTGCCGCCGTCGCGCCAGCCGCGCGATTTGCTGCTGGAGGCCAGCTACGCCGACCCCAACGGCGAGATCCAGACGCTGCGCCACGTGGCCACGCTGTGGCCCGCTGGCGTGGTGGCGGGCATCAGGACCGAGGGCTGGGCGTCGGCCAGCCAGGCGCTGCGCTTTCAGGCGCTGGCGCTGGATGTGTCGGGCAAGCCGGCGGCCGGCGTGCCGCTGTCGGTCAAGGCCGTGGCGCGGGTGGTGACCACCAGCCGCAAACGCATGGTCGGCGGCTTCTACAGCTACGACAACAAGACCGAGTACAAGGACCTGGGCGAAGTCTGCAAGGGCCAGAGCGACGCACGCGGCCTGCTGCTGTGCGAGACAAAACTGGGCCAGGCAGGAGAAGTGGAGCTGGTGGTGACGGCGCGTGACGCCAAAGGCAACAGCATTGAGGCCGCGTCGTCGGTGTGGGTCACGCGCCAGGGCGAGCTGTGGTTTGGCGGCGAGGACCATGACCGCATGGACGTGCTGCCCGAAAAGAAGGCCTACAACCCCGGCGAAGTGGCGAAGTTCCAGGTGCGCATGCCGTTCCGGTTCGCCACCGCGCTGGTGGCGGTGGAGCGCGAGGGCATCATCGACACGCAGGTGGTGCAGCTCAATGGGCAGGACCCGACCATCAGCCTGCAGGTCAAGGACAGCTGGGGGCCCAATGCGTATGTGAGCGTGCTGGCGCTGCGCGGTCGCCTGCGCGAGGTGCCCTGGTACAGCTTTTTCACCTGGGGCTTCAAGGCTCCGCGCGAATGGTGGACGGCCTTCTGGTACGAGGGGCGCGAATACATCGCCCCCACCGCCATGGTGGACCTGAGCAAGCCCGCCTTCCGCCTGGGGCTGGCCGAAATCCGCGTGGGCACCCAGGCCCACCAGCTGGCCGTGAGCGTGAAGGCCGACAGAGAAAGCTACCCCGTGCGCGGCACCGCCACGGTAACCATCAGCGCGAGGCTGCCCAATGGCCAGCCGGCGGCGAATGCCGAGGTAGCCCTGGCCGCCGTGGACCAGGCCCTGCTGGAGCTGGCGCCCAACAACAGCTGGAACTTGGCTGAAGCCATGCTGCAGCGCCGCGCCTGGGGTGTGGAGACGTCCACTGCGCAGATGGAAATCATTGGCCGGCGCCACTATGGCCGCAAGGCCGTGCCCGCGGGTGGTGGCGGCGGCAAGAGCCCCACGCGCGAGCTGCTGGACACATTACTGGTCTGGAACCCGCGCGTGGTGCTGGACGCACAAGGCCAGGCTGTGGTGAAGGTGCCGCTGAACGATGCGCTGACCAGCTTCCGCATCGTGGCCGTGGCCGATGCGGCGCTGGGCCTGTTTGGCACGGGACAGACCACCATCCGCGCCACCCAGGACCTGCAGATCATCAGCGGCCTGCAGGGCGGTCCGGCGGTGAAGGTTGCGGTCGACCCGGCCGCACTGATGGCCGAGGTCAACGCCAATGTCGGCAAGGGAGCAAAGGCGCTGCCTTCGTGGGGCCAGCTCGCCAACTTCAC
>CAZUJD010000420.1:0-2419 GCA_964620025.1 uncultured Ramlibacter sp.
GTGACCAGAACCCGGGCTTTTCCTATCCCTGGTTCTGGCTGTTGTCACCCAGCGGTCGGCAGCTGAAGCAGCTGCCCTACGGGCTGGACAACTACATGAGCGTGGCCGGCCACACGCAACTGCTGCGGCGGCCCTGAACGGCCACCAGCCGACGTCAGCGCAGCCGGGCCTTCGCTTCTTCGTATTCGCGCTTCAGGCGCGCCACCAGGGCGGCGGTGCTGGTCACCTCGGTCACGGCGCCAATGCCCTGGCCGCAGCCCCAGATGTCCTTCCAGGCCTTGGCCTTGCTGCCCTCGCCAGTCGCAAAGTTCATGGTCTTGACGTCGCCTTCGGGCAGGTTGTCGGGGTCCATGCCTGCAGCCACGATGCTGGGGCGCAGGTAGTTGCCGTGCACACCGGTGAACAGGCTGGAATAGACGATGTCGTCACTGTTGCCGTCCACGATGGCCTGCTTGTAGGCGTCGCTGGCACGGGCCTCGTGCGTGGCAATGAAGGCCGAGCCGATGTAGGCAAAGTCGGCGCCCATGGCCTGCGCAGCCAGTACGGCGCCACCGCTGGCAATGGAGCCGCTCAGGGCCAGCGGGCCGTCAAACCACTGGCGGATCTCCTGGATGAGCGCAAACGGGCTCTTCACGCCCGCATGGCCACCGGCACCGGCTGCCACGGCGATCAGGCCGTCGGCGCCCTTTTCAATCGCCTTTTTGGCGAACATGTTGTTGATGATGTCATGCAGCACCACACCGCCATAGCTGTGGATGGCGTCGTTCACGTCGGTGCGCGCGCCCAGGCTGGTGATGATGACCGGCACCTTGTATTTCACGACCATTTCCATGTCGTGCTCGAGCCGGTCGTTGCTCTTGTGCACGATCTGGTTGATCGCAAATGGTGCGGCGGGCCTGTCCGGGTTGGCCTTGTTGTACGCGGCCAGGGTCTCGGTGATCTCGGCCAGCCATTCGTCCAGCTGCGATGCCGGGCGCGCATTCAGCGCGGGCATGGAGCCGATGATGCCGGCCTTGCACTGCTCGATGACAAGCTTGGGGTTGCTGATGATGAACAGCGGCGAGCCGATGACGGGCAACGGCAGGTTCTGCAGGGTTTTGGGCAGCTTGGACATGTCTCTTGGTTCTCTTTCAGAAGGCTTCAAGGGCCAGCGCAGTCACGCAGTCGGCGCCTTCAACAATGCTGTCGCGGATGCCGGGCGCCTTGCTCAGAATATGCTCGGCATAGAAGCGCGCGGTTGTCACCTTGGCGTCCATGAAGGCCTTGTCTTCGCCCCTGGCGGACAGATCCTCGGCCACCAGCAGAGCGCGTGCCAGCTGCCAGCCGGCCACCAGGTTGCCCGCCAGCATGAGGTAAGGCACGCTGCCGGCGAACACGGCGTTGGGGCTGGCCTTGGTGTTGCCGGCCACAAAATCCACCACGTCCACAAAGGCTTCGCGCGCCGCCTTCAGGCGCTTGCCCACGGCCCTTGCGTTGGCGCTGCCACCGGCCAGCTGCGCCTCGGTCGCCTCGATCTGCTTCGCAATGGCCTTGGCCGTCTGGCCGCCATCGCGCGCCGTCTTGCGGCCCACCAGGTCGTTGGCCTGGATCGCCGTCGTGCCTTCGTAGATGGTCAGGATCTTGGCGTCGCGGTAATACTGCGCGGCACCGGTTTCCTCGATAAAGCCCATGCCGCCGTGCACCTGCACGCCCAGCGACGTCACCTCCAGCGACATCTCGGTGCTGTAGCCCTTGACCAGCGGCACCATGAATTCATAGAAGGCTGCGTTCTGCTTTCGCACTTCGGCGTCGGGGTGGTGGTGCGCGGCGTCATAGGCCGCGGCAGCGACCGACGCCATGGCGCGGCAACCCTCGGTGGACGCGCGCATGGTCATCAGCATGCGCTTGACATCCGGGTGATGGATGATCGGCGCGCTGGCGTTGATGCTGCCGTCCACGGGGCGGCTCTGCACACGGTCCTTTGCGTATTGCACGGCCTTCTGGTAGGCGCGGTCGGCAATGGCAATGCCCTGCACGCCAACGGCGTAACGCGCGGCGTTCATCATGATGAACATGTATTCCAGGCCGCGGTTTTCCTGGCCCACCAGGTAGCCCACGGCGCCGCCGTTGTCGCCGTACTGCAGCACCGCAGTGGGCGACGCCTTGATGCCCATCTTGTGTTCGATGCTCACGCAGTGCACGTCATTGCGCGCACCCAGCGAGCCGTCCTTGTTGACCATGAACTTCGGCACCACGAACAGGCTGATGCCCTTGACACCCTCGGGCGCGCCCACCACACGGGCCAGCACCAGATGGACGATGTTGTCCGCCATGTCGTGCTCGCCATACGTGATGAAAATCTTGGTGCCAAAGACCTTGTAGGTACCGTCGGGCTGAAGCTCGGCACGGGTTCGCACCAGCGCCAGGTCGCTGCCGGCCT
>CAZUJD010000421.1:0-2411 GCA_964620025.1 uncultured Ramlibacter sp.
CACCGCGCTCACGGTGGTGAAGGCCAGCAGCATCAGCATGAAGTACTCGGGCGGGCCAAGCTTGACCGCGAATTCAGCGACCCAGGGCGCAAACAGCGTGACGATCACCGTGGCAATCGTGCCGGCCACAAACGAACCGATGGCGGCCGTGGCCAGCGCCGCGCCCGCGCGCCCGCTCTTGGCCATCTTGTTGCCCTCCATGGCTGTGACCATGCTGGCTGTCTCGCCGGGCGTGTTCAGCAGGATGGACGTGGTGGAGCCGCCGTACATCGCGCCGTAGTAGATGCCGGCAAAAAAGATCATGGACGCGGTGATGTCCACCTTGGCTGTGATGGGCAGCAGCATGGCCACAGCCACCGCCGGGCCGATGCCGGGCAGAACACCCACAGCCGTGCCCAGGGCGCAGCCAACAAAACACCACAGAAGGTTGCTGACGGTAACGGCAGAGGCAAAGCCCTGCATCAGTGCGGAAACGGTATCCATGTCAGAGCCACCCGGTTGAAGTCAGGCCGGGCAGGTTGATCGCCAGGAACTGCGTGAACATCCAGTACACCGGCGCGGAAATCACCGCTCCGGTCAGGACATCGGTGGCCCAGGCGCGTGCGCTGTTCGCGCCAGGCTGGGCCGCCGCACGGCGCAGGCCCTGCACGGCCAGCACGTAACACAGCGTGCAGCTCAGGATGAAGCCGATTGTGGTGATCAGCGCCGCATTGGCCAGCAGACCGGCCGACACCCAGATGAATGCGGGCCAGTAGGCGGTTTCACCCGTGGGCTCGTCCATCTGGCGAAAGCCGCCGGTGCGTGCTTCCCAGACGATCCAGGCACCACAGACCGTGAGCACCGCCGAAACCACCCAGGGCAGGAAATTGGGGCCGACGCCGCCGTAACCGGCGTCACCGGGAATGGCGACCGCACCGGCCGCCAGGGCCAGGCCGATCAGCAGCACGCCGGCACCGACCAGCGTCTGCGGCCAGGGATTCAGGGCTTGTTGTGTCATGGTTGTGTGCCTTGAGAATGGCTACCCGGGGTGTCCAATAAAAAAAGCCGCGCAGCCCCCGGGGGCCGGCGCGGCCGTTTCACCTGGCCCGTCAGATCATGCCGGACTTGACCATCGTGGCGCGCAGGCTGGCGAAGTCGCGGTCCACGAATTCGCCGAAGGCGTCACCGGTCAGCACGGCGGGCGTCCAGTTGTTCTTCTCCAGGGCCTCGGTCCAGGCCTTGCTCTTGATGCCCTTGTTGATCGCATCGATCAGGTCCTTGCGCTGGGCGGCAGTGATGCCCGGGGCACCATAGACGCCACGCCAGTTGCCGATCTCCACATTGATGCCCTGCTCTTTCAGCGTCGGCACGTCGGCGCCCTTCAGGCGGGTGCCCGAGGTGACGGCCACTGCGCGCATCTTGCCGCTGGCGATGTACTCGGCAAATTCGCTGTAGCCGCTGCCGCCCACGGTGACGTTGCCGCCCAGGATGGCCGCGGTGGCTTCCCCGCCCCCACGGAAGGCGACGTAGTTGATCTTGGCCGGGTCCACGCCCACTTCGCGCGCGATCATGGCCGCTGCAATGTGCTCGGTGGAGCCACGCGAACCGCCGCCCCACTTGACGCTGCCCGGGGCCTTCTTGAGCTGGGCAATCACGTCGGCCATCGTCTTGAACGGCGAGTTGGCCGGCAGCACGAACACGTTGTATTCACTGGTCAGGCGGGCCAGCGGCGTGCACTGCGTGAGCGTGACCGGCTGACGGCCGGTGATGATGCCACCCAGCATCACGGCGCCCATGACCATCATGGCGTTCGGGTCGCCCTTCTGGTTGAGGAACTGGGCCAGGCCCAGGGCACCGGCGGCGCCGCCCTTGTTTTCGTAGGTGACGCTGTCGGCCGCTTTGGCGTCCTGCAGGGCCTTGCCCAGCGCACGGCCCGTGGTGTCCCAGCCACCACCTGGGTTGGCGGGGATCATCATCTTGAGGTTGGCCGCCGCACGCGCGGTCAGCGGCAGGGTACCGGCAGCAGCCAGCGCTGCCATGGACTTGAGGAAGGTATCGCGACGCATGGGAAAGGTCTCCTTGGGTTTTTTCACAACCCCGCCATCATGCGCCCGCTGGCTGTCATTCGGCTGTCCGGCGCATTGGGGAAAGTACTAAAGTGAGGGGCCCATGAAACTGCTTCTGGTTGAAGACGACCCCTCCATGCAGGCCACACTGCAGCGCACGCTCAGCCGCCGCGGCATGGACGTGACCTGCTGCGGCGACGGCCGTCAGGCGCTGGCCGCCTGGCAAGCCGGTCTGCCCGATGTGGTGATGCTGGACCTGACGCTGCCCGGTCTGGACGGCCTGCAGGTGCTGGAGCAGGCCCGACGCGCCGGCCTGGCAACACCGGTATTGATCCTGACGGCGCGCGGCACGGTGGGCGACCGCAT
>CAZUJD010000422.1:0-2410 GCA_964620025.1 uncultured Ramlibacter sp.
GGGCCGCTTCGGCCAGAAGACCGGGGCAGGCTGGTACGACTATCAGGCCGGCAAGCGCGACGCCATTCCCTCGGATCTGGTCAACAAGATGATCGAGGAGCACCGCAAGGAACTGGGCATCACGCCGCGCAAGGTGTCTGACGACGAAATCGTGCAGCGCCTGGTGTTCGCGCTTGTCAACGAAGGCGCGCATATCGTGGAAGACGGCATTGCCTCGCGCGCCAGCGACATCGACATGGTGTACCTGACGGGCTATGGCTTCCCCATGCACCGCGGCGGCCCGATGATGTACGCGGACCAGGTGGGCCTGTTCAACGTGGTGCAGGCCATGAAGCGCTTCCAGCGCAACCCGCTGGACGACGCGAAATTCTGGGAACCGGCACCGCTGCTGGCCAAACTCGCCGCTGAAGGCAAGACGTTCAGCTGAACGCCGTGATCAAGCGCGTGCTCCTGGGCCTGTTCGGCCTGCTGGCGTTGCTGGTGGCCGTGCTGGCCATCAACACGCTGCGCCAGGGCTCGCGCCAGGTCAATGTGCCGCCGGTTGCCAAGCTGGCGCTGGACGAACAGGGCATGGCGCAGCGGCTGGGCGGGGCCATCCGGTTCCAGACCGTTGCCAGCCGTGACAACCCTGACGCCAACGCAGCCGAGTTCCGAAAGCTGCACGATTACCTGCAGCAGCGCTACCCGCGGACCCATGCCACGCTGAAACGTGAGCTGGTGGGTGGCTACAGCCTTCTGTACACCTGGCCCGGCGCCGATCCGCAGGCCAAGCCCATCCTGCTGCTGGCCCACCAGGACGTGGTGCCGGTGTCTCCTGGCACCGAAAGCAAATGGGAAGTGCCGCCGTTTTCCGGCGAGGTCAAGGACGGCTACATCTGGGGCCGCGGCTCCTGGGACGACAAGGGAAACCTGATCGCGCAGCTGGAAGCCGTGGAAACCTTGCTGGCCAGCGGTTTCAAGCCCCGCCAGACCGTGTACCTGGCCTTTGGTCACGACGAGGAAATCAGCGGCCTGCGCGGCGCGGTGGAGATCGCCAAACTGTTGCAGTCGCGCGGCGTCAAGCTGGATTTTGTACTGGACGAAGGCCTGCTCATCACCGAAGGCATCATGCCCGGCCTGGCCAGGCCCGCGGCGCTGATCGGCATTGCCGAAAAGGGCTTCCTGTCGATGGTGCTCAAGGTACCGGCCACGCCCGGCCATTCGTCCATGCCGCCGCCCAAGGGCAGCAGCGCCATCGGCATGATGAGCGCGGCGCTGCGCCGGCTGGACGATGAACAGCTGCCCGGCGGCATCCGCGGCGTAGCGCAGGAAATGTTCGCCACGCTGGCACCCGAGATGGGCGGCTTCCAGCGCGTGGCGCTGTCCAACCTGTGGCTGTTCGGCCCTGTGGTTCAGGCCCAGCTGGAAAAGGGCGCCAGCACCAATGCGTTGCTTCGCACCACCACGGCACTGACAGTCATGAAGGCCGGCAATGCGGAAAACGTGATTCCCGGCCTGGCCGAGGCGGTGGTCAACTTCCGGCTGCTGCCCGGTGACACGATTGCCGGCGTGACCGAGCATGTACGGCAAAAGGCCGGCAGCGACCGATTTGAGCTGATAGCGCTGCCGGGCGCTGCAGAGGCGTCGCCCGTCTCGCCCACAGCCTCGCCCTCGTACCAGTTGATCAACCGCACCATGCGCCAGCTGTTTCCCGACGTGCTGGTGGCCCCGGGCCTGATGGTGGCCGCGACCGATTCGCGCCATTTCACTGCCCTGAGCGACCACATCTACCGTTTCTCGCCGGTGCGCGCCAGGACAGAAGACCTGTCGCGATTTCACGGTACCAACGAACGCATTGCTTCTGCCAATCTGGCCGAAGTGGTGCGCTTTTATCACCAGCTGCTGATCAACACGGCAGCTCCCGCCAACTGATTCCCTGAAACTGAAAGGCCCTGCCATGACCTCCGCCGTTATCGTCTCCACCGCCCGCACGCCGCTTGCCAAGAGCTGGAAGGGCGCGTTCAACATGACCCACGGCGCCACGCTGGGCGGCCACGCGGTCAAGCACGCCATCCAGCGTGCCGGCATCGATGCCGCCGAAGTGGACGACGTCATCATGGGCTGCGCCAACCCCGAAGGCGCCACCGGCGCCAACATCGCGCGCCAGATCGCGCTGATGGCCGGTTGCCCCATCACCACCTCGGGCGTCACGGTCAACCGTTTCTGCTCGTCGGGCCTGCAGACCATTGCCCTGGCCGCACAGCGCGTGATCGCCGGTGAAGCCGACATCTTTGTTGCCGGTGGCGTGGAAAGCATTTCCTGCGTGCAGCAGGAAATGAACACCCACATGATGCGCGACCCGGCGCTGGACAAGCTCAAGCCCGAGATCTACTGGAACATGCTGCAGACCGCCGAGCAGGTGGCCAAGCGC
>CAZUJD010000423.1:0-2390 GCA_964620025.1 uncultured Ramlibacter sp.
CCAACATCCTGGCGCTGAACGCCGCGGTGGAAGCCGCCCGCGCCGGTGAACAGGGCCGCGGCTTTGCCGTGGTGGCCGCCGAAGTGCGCAGCCTGGCCGGCCGCTCGGCCGACGCCGCCCGTGAAATCAAGGGCCTGATCAGCGACAGCGTGGGCAAGGTCGAAACCGGCAGCAAGCTGGTGGGCGACGCCGGACGCACCATGACCGACATCGTGGCGCAGGTGCGCCGCGTGAGCGACATGATCAGCGAGATCAGCACCGCTGCCGCCGAGCAGACCCAGGGCATCGGCCAGGTGGGTGACGCCGTCACCCAGCTGGACCAGGTCACGCAGCAGAATGCCGCGCTGGTGGAACAGCTGGCCGCTGCGGCGGGCAGCCTGAAATCCCGCTCGGCCGAGCTGGTGGGTTCGGTGGCATCGTTCCGCCTGGACCGCAACCAGCTGGCTGCGCCGGTGGCTGCCGCAGCGGTGGCGCCGTCTGAACCCGCTGTGGCAGCGACTGCCGCCGCCAGGGCGCCTGCGGCCAAGCCGGTCGCCCCGGTTGCCAAGGCACCTGTTGTCGCCAGTGTGGCCGCATCCGCGGCCAAACCGGCCCCCATCGCCGGCAAGCCTGACACACCAGTGGTCAAGCCTGCCCCCATTGTTTCCCCCGTGCGCCCCCAGGCGCCCGCCCTGTCTGTCCCTGCTGCCACCGCCAAATCGGGCGATGACGGTGAGTGGACCCATTTCTGAAACGGAGCTTCACCATGGACATGATCACCGAAGGTACCCATATTGCACGTCACGAGGCCGACCGCCGCATTCCCGCGGCACAGGCCGGTGAATACCTAACCTACCGCCTTGGCGGCGAGGAATACGGCGTGGATATCCAGAAGGTTCAGGAAATCCGCTCGTACGAGCAGCCCACGCGCATTCCCAATGTGCCGCCCTTCATCAAGGGGGTGGTCAACCTGCGCGGCGTCATCGTGCCGATCGTGGACCTGCGCCTGAAGCTGCACTGCGCCACGGCCGAATACACCACGTTCACCGTCGTGATCGTGCTGGCCGTCATGGGCCGGGTGGTGGGCGTGGTGGTGGACTCGGTGTCCGACGTGCTGAACCTGGAAGCCGCGGCCATCAAGGAGCCCCCGGGCCTGGCAGGCGAAGCCGGCCCCGACTTCATCACCGGCATTGCCAGCGTGGGCGAACGCATGCTGATGCTCGTCAACATTGAGTCGCTGCTGGGCGATGCCGCCCTGGGCGTGGGCGAGGTGGCGTAATGAAATTTGCCAACATGAAGCTGTGGGTCCGCCTGGGCTTGGCCTTTGGGGCCTTGCTCGCCCTGCAGGTTCTGATGGCCATGGCCGCCTTGCGCGAAATGCGCGAGGTGCAGGCCGTGCAAGCCCGGCAGACCCAGCTGGCCGCCAGCCGGCAGGATGTTTTTGAATGGAACGCCTTGACGCGTGCCAACGTGATCCGTGCGGTGATGCTGGCCAAGGCCGGCAGCCCCAAGGATCTGGCCGACTGGACCGGCGGCGAGATGAAATCCGCCTCCGCACGCATTTCGACCCTGCAAAAAGACCTGGAAGCCGAACTGCGCGACGAGAAATCCCTGGCCCTGATGGCCGATGTGGCCAAGTCCCGCAAGGCCTATGTGGACCTGCGCGCCGGCCTGATGGCGCGCATGGCCCAACCCGCGCAGGCCGCGGCCGCACAGGCTGACATTGACAGCCAGATGCTGCCCGCAGCCAACGCTTACCTGAAGACGCTGGACGTTGTACTGGCCCATGTGGACCAGCAGATGGTCAACCATACGCAAACCATGAAGGCCGACCTTCAGCGCGCCATGACCGGTCTGATGATCCTGTCGGGCATTGCCCTGGCGCTGGGTGCCTTGCTGGCCTGGCTGGTGGCGCGCAGCCTGGTGCGCCCGATCCGTACCGTGATCGAGAACGCACGCAATATTGCCACTGGTGACCTCACGCACGACATTGCCCACACCCGCCGCGACGAGCTGGGTGACCTGCAGCTGGCGCTGCGCGACATGCAGGACTGCCTGCGCAAGATGGTGGCCGGCATCCGCTCGGGCACCGAAAGCGTGGGTGTGGCCACCACCCAGATTGCCAGCGGCAACCTGGACCTGAGCTCGCGCACCGAGCAGGCCGCCAGCAACCTGCAGCAGACCGCGGCCACGATGTCGCAGCTGACCGACACGGCCCGCCAGTCGGCCAGCTCGGCGCAGCAGGCGCATGATCTGGCCGGCACCGCCGCCGACGTGGCCCGCCGCGGTGGCGACGTGGTGTCCCAGGTGGTGAACACCATGTCGGAGATTCACGCCGGCTCGAACCGCATCTCGGAAATCACCGGCGTGATCGACGGCATTGCGTTCCAGACCAACATCCTGGCGCTGAA
>CAZUJD010000424.1:0-2367 GCA_964620025.1 uncultured Ramlibacter sp.
AACCACGGACTGATCCAGGTCAGCAACCGTCCCCAATGGTGGACGGTGACTGGCGGCGCCCGCCACTATGTGGACAAGATCGTCGCGCAAGTAGCGGACCGCCGGCTGAACACCCCCGTGCGCCGGATCGAGCGCGACGAGGACGGCGTGTGCATCATCACCGAGCGATCCTCCGAGCGATTTGACAAGGTGGTGATCGCGACCCACTCAGACCAGGCGCTGGCCCTGTTGCAGCAGTCCAGCGCCCTGGAGCGCAGCGTACTGGGGGCCATCCGCTACCAGCCCAACCGCGCCGTACTGCACACCGACACGTCTGTGTTGCCGCGTACGCGCGCCGCCTGGGCCGCCTGGAACTACGAACGCGCCGCTGGCGATGACTCTCCCACGGTATGCCTGCATTACCTTCTGAACATGCTGCAGCCCCTGCCCTGGACGCAGCCGGTGGTGGTGTCGCTGAATCCGGTGCGGGAGATTGCCCGTAGTCACATCATGGGCGAATTTGACTATGCACACCCGGTGTTCGACGTCGCCGCCATCCGCGCGCAGGCATCACTGCCCCAGCTGCAGGGACACCGGCACACCTATTTCTGCGGCGCCTGGGCCGGCTACGGCTTCCATGAAGACGGCCTCAAGTCCGGATTGGGTGTGGCACGACAGCTGCTGGTTGACACGGAGCAACAAGCCCAGGAACTGGCCATGCCGGAGTTCGTTGAATGAGCGGTACGCAGGCCCTGATCGGCTTCGGCCAGGTGCGGCATGCACGCCTGCGTCCGGCGAGCAACGCCTTTGCCTACCCGACCTTTTTCCTGATGCTGCCGTTGCGCACCCTCCATCGTGACGGCAGTGCCACGCTGAACCACAACCGGCGGGGCGCGCTCAGCTTTTTTGACAGTGACCACGGTGACGGCCGGGCCAACGCCGTGCAATGGCTGGACGAACTGCTTCAGAGCCACGGCATCGATGACGCCACCGGCGAGGCCTGGCTGCATTGCTATCCACGGGTACTGGGTTATGCCTTCAAACCCGTGAGTTTCTGGTACTGCCACCGCGCCGAAGAGGCCGGCGGCGGGCTGCGCGCCATTGTGGTGGAGGTCAACAACACCTTTGGCGAACGTCACTGCTACCTGCTGGACGCACCGCGTTACGGTGTCGAGCTGACCGCCGCCAAGGTGTTCCATGTTTCACCGTTCTGCAAGGTAGAGGGCAGCTACCGCTTCCGCTTCCTGCGTACCGGGGCACAGGGCACGGCACGTACCGTGGTACGCATTGACTACGACGACGCCAGCGGCCCACTGCTTCAGACCAGTGTGAGCGGCACCATGCTGCCACTCACGCCCGCGACGGCCCGGCGGGCGCTGTGGCGCCACCCGGCCATGACGCTGGGCGTGATCGCGCGCATTCACTGGCAGGCCGCACGGCTGTGGCTCAAACGCGTGAAGTTCTTCAGCAAACCCGCCCCACCAGAGGCCTTCGTGACACGGTGACCGAACAATGAACACAACCACCGCATCTCCCCTGTCCATTCCAGAGGGCGCCCCCGCTGCGGCGCGCACGGCGCTCAAGCTGCTGCAGCGGCTGCAGCACGGCACGCTGATGGTTCAGCTGCCCGACGGCTCCACGCAGTGCCTGGGCAATGGTGAGCTGCCGCACGCCGCCATCACGCTGAAGAATTGGAACGTGTGTGCCGCGGCGCTGAAATCCGGCGACATCGGCTTTGCCGAAAGCTACATTGCCGGCGACTGGACCACGCCCAGCCTGACGGACCTGCTCAAGGTCTTCATCCGCAACCGCAAGGATGTGGAAGACGTGATCTACGGCAGCTGGGCCGGCCGTCTGCTGTACCGCATCAAGCACCTGCTGAACCGCAACACCCGGACCAACAGCCAGAAGAACATCCACGCCCACTACGACCTGGGCAATGCGTTTTACGAGCTCTGGCTGGATGGCACGATGAACTACTCATCGGCCTGGTTCGAAGGCGACACCCGACGCCCCATGCGCGAGGCCCAGCATGCCAAGGTGCGTCGCGCCCTGCACATGGCCGGCGTGCAGCCAGGCCACCGCGTGCTGGAGATCGGCTGCGGCTGGGGCGCCCTGGCCGAGATGGCCACGACCGAATTCAATGCCCGCCTCACCGGCGTGACGCTGTCCACCGAACAACTGGCCTTCGCGCGAGACCGGATGGCCCGCGTGGGTGCGCAGGACCGTGCCGATCTGCGGCTGCAGGACTACCGCGACATCAACGATGGGCCCTACGACGCCATCTGCTCCATCGAAATGGTCGAGGCGGTGGGCCGCGAATACTGGCCAACCTACTTCCAGAGCGTGTCGCGTCTGCTCAAGCCCGGCGGGCGGGCGTGCGTGCAG
>CAZUJD010000425.1:0-2350 GCA_964620025.1 uncultured Ramlibacter sp.
AACATGCGCGGCTTGGGGTTGCCGGGCTGGCCCTTGGGCGTGACGGTGCCGACTTCCACGAAGCCAAAGCCCATGGCACCCAGGCCGTCGATGCAGCGCGCGTTCTTGTCCAGCCCGGCGGCCAGCCCCACACGGTTGGGAAACTTCAGGCCGGCCAGCTCGACGGGATCATCCACCAGGCCGTTGCAGTACGCCCATTCGAGCGGCGTGCCCTGCGCGCGGGCCAGCGAGTGCATGGTGAGTTCGTGGGCGGCTTCGGGGTCAAGCCCGAAAAGGAAAGGACGGGCGAGGGCGTAGGGCAGAAGGGACATTGGATAATTCCGTGAACTACACGGATTTTCCCAGATGACTCAAGACGAACTCAAAACCCTGGTCGGTCAGGCTGCGCTGCAATACGTGGTGCCCGGTGAAATTGTGGGCGTGGGCACCGGCTCCACGGTCAACAAGTTCATCGACGCCCTGGCCGGCATGAAAGACCAGATCAAGGGTGCGGTGTCCAGCTCGGTTGCCTCGACCGAGCGGCTGCGTGCCATCGGCATCACGGTGTACGACAGCAACGACGTGCAGGAGCTGTCCGTCTACATCGACGGCGCCGACGAAATCGACCCCCGTGGTTGCATGATCAAGGGCGGCGGCGCAGCACTCACGCGTGAGAAGATCGTTGCCGCCCAGTCGCGCCGGTTCGTCTGCATCGCAGATGAATCCAAGCTGGTGGACGTGCTGGGCGCCTTTGCGCTGCCGGTGGAGGTGATCCCCATGGCCACCCAGCGCATCACGCGCCAGTTCGCCGCGATGGGGGGCAAGGCTTCGGTCCGCCTCAAGGATGGCAAGCCGCTGGTGACAGACAACGGCCAGCACATCCTGGACGTGACGGGCTTGCGCATTGCAGATGCCCTGGCTTTCGAGTCGCAGGTGAACCAGTGGCCTGGTGTGGTGACCGTGGGCGTATTCGCCCACCAGAAGGCGGCCGTGTGCCTGCTGGGCACAGCCACGGGCGTCAGGACGCTGACGTTCTGACGCCGCAGTCCGCTAGAAGCGGATGCCGGCCGGGTTGTCCGGCGTCGGGCCGCCAGCGGGTGCCGGCGCGGCGGGCGCTGCCGCTGTAGGGGCTGGCGCCGCTGCAGCCGATGTTGCGGGGCGGGGGGCAGGTGCCTGCACGGCAACCAGGGGCGCGGCTGGCGCGCCGCGGTAGCCCGGTGGCAGTTGCGACGTTTTGGGGTAGCCCGCGGCGTCCAGGAACTGGGTCCATTCGACCTCGGAAAAGCCTTTGAGCTGCTGGCCGCCGATGGTCAGGAAAGGCAGCCCCGACGCGCCGCTGAGCCGCTGCAGGGCCTCGATATCCTCGTTGGTCGTGACGGTGCGCTCCGTGAAGGGAATGCCGCGGCCCGACAGGAAGCTGCGGCCTGAACCGCAGGGGGCGCAGTTGTTGCCGGTGTACAGCGTGACCGGGTACTTGCCTGCAACGCTGCGCAACTCAAAGGGCAGGGTGCTGCTGCCACCTGCACCCCCGGCTGTGCCCGGCGTCACGGGCTTGACGACGGCCTTGGCATCTTCCGGGGGCTTGTCCGAAAACGTCACCCTGCCGTCCGGTCCGACGATGCGGTAGACCTGTTGTGCATGCAGGGGCGTCAGTACGCCCAGGCTGAGCAGGCCGGCCAGGCTGGTGGTGGCAAAACGGGTGACAAACGACATCGGCATATCTCCAGCGACTTTTCTGTCCATCAGGCCATGCCCTGGTGGCGCAGCAGGGCATCCAGCGAGGGCTCCCGGCCCCGGAAGGCCTTGAACGATTCCATGGCGGGCCGGCTTCCCCCGGCTTCCAGGATGGCCTGCCGGTATTTTCTACCGGTTTGCACATCCGGTTCACCGTCTTTACCCGCTGTTTCTTCAAAAGCCGCGTAGGCGTCGGCGCTCAGCACCTCGGCCCACTTGTAGCTGTAGTAGCCGGCGGCGTAGCCCCCTGCAAAGATGTGGCTGAAGGTATGGGCCGTGCGGCTGAAGGCGGGGGGCTGGATCACGGCGACCTCAGTGCGGACCCGTTGCAACAGCGGCATGAAATCCTGCGCAGGGTCATGCTCCGTGTGCAGCAGCATGTCAAACAGCGCAAACTCGATCTGACGCAGCGTCTGCATGCCGCTCTGGAAGTTCTTGGCCGCCAGCATCTTGTCGAACAGCTCGCGCGGCAGCGGCGCACCGGTGTCCACATGGGACGTCATGTGGCGCAGCACATTCCATTCCCAGCAGAAGTTCTCCATGAACTGGCTGGGCAGCTCAACGGCGTCCCACTCGACACCGCTGATGCCCGACACATCACGCTCGTTCACCTGTGTCAGCATGTGGTGCAGGCCAT
>CAZUJD010000426.1:0-2342 GCA_964620025.1 uncultured Ramlibacter sp.
CAGCACTGATCGGACTGGCGTGGTCGCAGGGCGACGACCCCGCCATCCGGATGATCGCGCTGGGATTCCTGCCGGTGGTGGTCATGGCCCTGTTTCCGCTGGCGCGTGGCCTCAACCTGATTCCCACCAGCGGGCTGACACGCTACGGTCTGACGATCGGTGCCGCACTGGAAATGCCAATCCTGTTTTACGCCCTGAGCCTTCGCGGCATTCGCCGCCGTGAGGCCCAGGTACGGGCATCGGCCCTGTCGCGTACAGATCCGTTGACCGGCCTGGCACACACACGGTCATTGCTGGCCCGGCTGGACGGCGCGCTGGCGCGTTGCCGCAGCCAGGGTCATCGGTGCGCGCTGCTGGCCGTGCGACTGTCCAATCATGAAGCCATCTCGGCGCAGCACGGCCGGGAGGCGGGTGACCGTGCGCTGGTGCTGGCTGCCTCGCGGCTGCGCCGCTGCATTGCCGATGTGGACATGGCGGCCCGCGTAGGGGAGCATGAATTTGCCCTGCTGCTTGAGGGCCCCACCAATGACGTCACGGCGCAGGACTGCGCGACACAGGTGGTGGCCAGCGGCCTGCGCGGCTCCGAAGCGCTGCCCCAGGGCACGGCGTTGCGCTTTCATGTGGCTGTCGCCATGCTGACTGGCAAACAGCATGATGCTGCCGCCAGCCTGCAGTGGCTGCAGGACGTGGTCAGCCAGATGGTCCAGGACCAGAGCAAGCCCATTCGCATGGCCAGTGTGTAACGCGCCAGACCCCGGGGCTGACGCTGTAGCATTGCTGCCCTCAGATTTCCAACTCCTGAAAGTATCGACGCATGAATCCGAAATATCCCCGCCGCGCGGCCCTGGTCGCTGCAATGGCCCTGGCTTGCGGCAGCGCACTGGCACAAACCGCGGCCAAGCCGGCCAAGGCAGCCGCCGCGTCGCTGAACTGGCCAACCAAGCCCGTTCGCATTCTGGTGGGCTTTCCTGGCGGCTCCACACCGGACCTGGTCGCCCGTACGATCGCCGAGCCGCTGTCCAAGGCGCTGGGCCAGCCGGTAGTGGTGGAAAACCGCGTCGGCGCGGGCGGCAACATTGCAGCCGATGCCGTGGCAAAGGCTACGGATGACCACACCATCGGCGTGATGATCAACGGCAACATGACCATCGCCAAGATGCTCAACCCGGCAACGCCGTTCGACCCGTTGAAAGACCTGGCACCCATCAGCCTGATCGGTACCGCCCCGCTGATGCTCACCGCGCCGGCCACCGCGCCCTTCAACACGGCACAGGAGTTCTTCCTGGCCGCGCGCAATGCCGGTGACAAGTGGAGCTACGGCACGCCGGGTGTGGGCACTGTGGGCCATATCGGCATGGAGCTGCTCAAGACCAAGACCAACATCAACCCGGTGCATGTGCCCTACCCCGGCAACCCGCAGGTGATCAACGCCATGATCGGCGGGCAGATCCACCTGTCGCTGCTGCCGCCGGGCCTGGCCGCCGCACAGATCCGCGCCGGCAAGCTCAAGGCCGTGGGCGTGACCTCGGTGAGCCGCAGTCCGCTGGTGCCTGAGTACCCGAGCCTGGACGAGGGCGGCGTGCGCGGTTTCCAGCTGGAGATCTGGACGGCCGCCGCCGGTCCGGCCTCGCTGCCCAAGCCCGTCGTGGCCAAGCTGTCGGGCCTGATCAGCGAGATCTCGCGGTCACCCGAAGTGCGCCAGAAACTTTTCCAGCAGGGCTGGCAGGTGGCGGGAACATCCGCCGAAGGCCTGGCCAACCGCATCAAGGCCGACACCAACCTGCTGGGCGGCGTGATCGTGATGCGGGGCATCAAGGCTCAGTGACACTGAAGTTGCCCCTTCAGGAAAGGCCCTTCGGGGCCATTTTTATGACTTCAACAGAAGACGGATGTCGTCGGCCAGCGCCTGCGCTCCGCTGCCATAGCGCGTATACAGGCGGATGCGCCCCTGCGTGTCGTACACAAAACTGCCGGCCGAGTGGTCCATGCTGTAGCTGGTGGGCGTCTTGCCTTCGACCTTCTTGTAATAGACCTTGTAGTCCTTGGCCATGGCGGCCAGTTGCTCGGGTGTGCCACGCAGCGCCAGGAATCCCGGGTCGAAGTTGGCCATGTAGCCCTTGAGCACCTCAGGTGTATCGCGCTGTGGGTCCACCGTGACAAAGAGGGCCTGCAGCCTGTCGCCGTCCTTGCCCAGCATGCGCTTGACTTCGGCCAGTTCAGCCAGCGCCGTGGGACAGACATCGGGGCACTGGGTGAAGCCAAAGAACATCACCACCACCTTGCCCGCAAAGTCCTTGATGCTGCGTGGCTGGCCGTTGTGGTCAGTCAGCTGGAAGTCGCGC
>CAZUJD010000427.1:0-2342 GCA_964620025.1 uncultured Ramlibacter sp.
GCGCGCGGCGGGCGTTCTGCTCCACCAGCAGGATGGTCACGCCCTGGGCCGACACGTCGCGCACCACCTCGAAGATCTTGTCCACCATGATGGGCGACAGGCCCATGGACGGTTCGTCCAGCAGCAAAACCTTGGGCCGGCTCATGAGCGCCCGGCCCATGGCCAGCATCTGCTGTTCACCACCGGACATGGTGCCGGCCAGCTGGTCCTTGCGTTCGCGCAGGCGCGGGAAAATGGTGAACACCTTTTCCATGTCATCGGCGATGCCTGCCTTGTCGGTGCGGATGTAGGCACCCATCTGCAGGTTTTCAATGATGGTCATGCGGGTGAACACCCCACGGCCTTCGGGCACCATGGCCAGGCCCTGCCTGACCAGGTCCCAGGGGCCCTGGCCCTTGATGCTCTTGCCCATGTATTCGATATCACCGGCGTTGATGCCCAGCGTGCCGGTGATGGCCTTCATGGTGGTGGTCTTGCCCGCGCCGTTGGAGCCGATCAGCGAGACGAGCTCGCCCTCGCGCACCTCGAAGTCCACGCCCTTGACGGCCTGGATGCCGCCGTAGGCGACCTTCAGGCCAGTAACTTTCAGTAGTGTTTGTGCCATTGCTGTTGCTCCCGCTCAGTGACCACCGGTGCCCAGGTAGGCCTCGATGACTTTTTCGTTCTTCTGCACGTCAAAGGGTGTGCCTTCGGCAATCTGCTTGCCGTAGTCAAGCACCGTCACGCGGTCGCACAGGCCCATGACCAGCTTCACGTCATGCTCAATCAGCAGGATGGTCCGGTTGTCGTTGCGGATCTGGTCGATCAGGCCGCGCAGCTGAACCTTCTCGGTCGCGTTCATGCCGGCGGCGGGTTCGTCCAGCGCAATCAGCTGCGGGTCGGTGGCCAGGGCTCGGGCAATTTCCAGGCGGCGCTGGTCGCCGTAGCTCAGCGTGCGCGCCTTGTAATCGGCAAACTTGCCGATGCCCACGTAATCCAGCAGTTCCTGGGCGCGCTTGGCAATGGCGGCTTCTTCAGCCTTGAAGCCCGGCGTGCGGAAGATCGCGCCCAGCAAGCCGGAACCGGTGCGGATATGCCGGCCGACCATGACGTTTTCCAGCGCGGTCATTTCGGCAAACAGCCGGATGTTCTGGAACGTGCGCGCAATGCCCGCTTTGGCAACCTCATGCACCGCGGTGGGCTGGTAAGGTTTGCCGGCCAGCTCGAATGTGCCGCTGTCAGGTGTGTACAGGCCGGTGATGACGTTGAAGAAGGTGGTCTTGCCCGCGCCGTTGGGGCCGATCAGGCCATAGACCTGGCCGCGTTCGATGGTGATGCCTACATCGCTCAGGGCCTGCAGGCCCCCGAAGCGTTTGGAGATGCCGGCGACTTTGAGTACGGTTTCTGCCATGTCGCTCCCCTTTACTTCGTGTTCTGCAGCGACTTGCCATGGTCAGGCGCCGGCCACAGGCCGCGCGGACGCATCAGCATCACGACAATCATGGCCAGGGCAATCAGCAGCTGGCGCAGGATGGCGGAATCAAGCCGGCCGTCGGTCATGGCCTGCAGCGGGCCTGCCACGTAGCGCAGCACCTCGGGCAGGGCCGACAGCAGCACGGCACCCAGGATCACGCCCGGCAGGTGGCCGATGCCGCCCAGCACCACCATGGCGACGATCATGACCGACTCCATGAGACTGAAAGACTCGGGCGACACGAAACCCTGGAAAGCGGCAAACATCGAACCCGCCACGCCCCCGAAGGTGGCACCCATGCCGAACGCCAGCAGCTTCATGTTGCGGGTGTTGATGCCCATGGCCTTGGCGGCAATCTCGTCCTCGCGAATGGCCATCCAGGCACGGCCGATGCGCGACAGCTCCAGGCGGTGACAGATCACCACACTCACCACCACCAGCACCAGGAACAGGTAGTAGTACATGGTGACCGACGCGATCTCCATGCCGAACAGTTCGTGCTTCTTGCCAAGATCAAAGCCGAAGAACTTGATGGAGTCGATCTGGCCCAGGCCCTTGGGGCCGTTGGTGATGTTGACGGGGTGGTCCAGGTTGTTCAGGAACACACGGATGATTTCGCCAAAACCCAGCGTCACGATGGCCAGGTAGTCGCCACGCAGCTTGAGTGTCGGTGCCCCCAGAAGAATGCCCAGCACACCGGCCAGGAAAGCCCCGAGCGGTATGACGATCCACAGCGGCGAGTGCAACCCGTTGGGGAACATCTGGGCAAACCAGGGAAAGTTGTCGGTCAGATGCGGTGATGCCATCAGTCCGAACATGTAGGCGCAGATGGCAAAGAATGCGACGAAGCCCAGATCCAGCAGGCCGGCATAGCCCACCACGATGTTCA
>CAZUJD010000428.1:0-2320 GCA_964620025.1 uncultured Ramlibacter sp.
CGCTTCGGGGGGAGCCTAAATCTCTACCTTGACGTTCGCGTCCTTGATGACCTTGGCCCACTTGGCCAGTTCGACCTTCATGAACTCGGCGAACTTTTCAGTGGAGCCGCCGCCGTCTTCTGCGCCGGAGGCCGCGAGCTTTTCCATCACGTCGGGCATCTGCAGGGCCTTGTTCACATCCTCGTTCATGCGCTTGGCCAGGGCCACCGGCATCTTGCCCGGCCCCACCAGGCCGTACCAGGTGGTGGCCTCAAAGCCGGGGAAGCCCGACTCGGCCATGGTCGGCACGTTGGGATAGGCCTTGGCCTTGGCCTGGCGCGTCTGGGCCAGCGCAATGGCCTTGCCGCCGCGCACATGCGGCGTGGCCGCCGTCATGGTGTCAAAGCTGTACTGGATCTGGCCGCCGATCAGGTCGGTCAGCATGGGACCCGAACCCTTGTAGGGCACATGGATGGCCTTGACGCCGGCCTGCAGCATGAACATTTCCAGCGCCAGGTGCTGGGCCGAGCCGTTGCCTGCGGAGCCGAAGCTGACCTTGCCGGGGTTGGCCTTGCACAGGTCCACCAGCTCCTTGACGGTCTTGGCCGGCTGGCTCTGGTTGCAGATCAGCAGGTTCGGCGTGACGCCCACCATGCTGATGGGCTGGAAGTCCTTTTCGGCGTCGTAGCCCAGCTTCTGCAGGCCGGGCACGATCGCATGGCTGTTGATGTGCGCCATGTGCAGGATGGAACCGTCACCGGGCTGCTTGGCCACGAAGTCGGCCGCGATGGTGCCCGAGGCACCGGCGCGGTTTTCAACAATGACCTGCGTCTTCCACATGTCGGCCAGCTTCTGGCCGATCACGCGCGCCAGGATGTCGGTGCCGCCACCGGGGGCAAAGCCCACGATGATGCGCACCGGCCCGGTGGGCAGGTTCTGCGCGCGCACCAGCGGTGCAGCCAGGGTGGCGGCGGCCGCGACGGCGCCGGTGGTGAAGGTTCTGCGTTGCATCATGGTTTGTCTCCAGTGGTTTGTTGTGGTTCAGGCGGCCTTGAGCAGGCTGTGCTGCGCAGGGTGACCGGCAAAGTAGTCCATTGCGGCCTGCACACCCGAGCCGGCCAGCTTCACACCGGCCAGCTTCAGGCCCATCTCGCAGCCGGCCAGCGCCGCCATCAGCGTGAGGTCGTTGCAGTCGCCCAGGTGGCCAATGCGGAACATGCGGCCCTTGACCTTGCCCAGCCCCGTGCCCAGCGAACAGTCGAAGCGGTCGTAGATGAGCTTGCGCACGGCGTCGGCGTCCACCCCCTCGGGCATGATCACGCCGGTCAGCACGGGTGAGTACACCGAGGCATCCGCGCACTGGATCGGCAAGCCCCAGGCCCGCACGGCGCTGCGCACGCCTTCGCCCCAGCGGATGTGCCGGGCAAACGTGGCGTCCAGCCCGTCCGGCTGGTTCAGCAGCATGTCGCAGGCTTCACTCAGCCCGTACAGCAGGTTGGTGTTGGGCGTGTACGGCCAGTAGCCGCCCTTGTTCATCTCGATGATTTCGTCCCAGGCCCAGAACGCCTTGGGCAGCCTGGCGGACTTGCTCGCCTCGATGGCCTTGGGTGACAGGGCATTGAAGCTGATGCCCGGGGGCAGCATCAGGCCCTTTTGCGAGCCGCTCACGGTCACGTCCACGCCCCAGGCGTCATGCTTGTACTCGGCACTGGCCAGGCCCGAGATGCTGTCCACCATGAGCAGGGCCGGGTGTCTGGCTGCGTCAATCGCGCGACGCACCGCGGCGATGTTGCTGGTCACGCCGGTGGAGGTTTCGTTGTGCACCACGCACACGGCCTTGATCGCGTGCTGTGTGTCGGCCTTCAGCCGCGCTTCGATCAGATCAGCCTGCACGCCCCGGCGCCAGCTGGTGGGCACGCCATGCTCGGTGCCCGGCTGCGCCAGGAATTCGGTCTTGATCCCCAGGCGAGCGGCCATCTTGTTCCACAGCGACGCAAAGTGGCCGGTCTCGTACATCACCACCTGGTCGCCCGGGCTCAGCACGTTGCACAGCGCAGCCTCCCAGGCGCCGGTGCCTGATGCCGGGTAAATGATGACGGGGTGTTGGGTCTGGAAAATCTTCTGGATATCGGCCAGCACCTTGAGCCCCAGCGCGCCGAATTCAGGGCCACGGTGGTCAATCGTGGGCAGGCTCATGGCCCGCAGGACGCGGTCTGGCACGGGCGAGGGCCCGGGGATTTGCAGGAAGTGGCGGCCAGTGGGGTGGTAGTCGAGGGTCAGCATTGCGGTTTCTCCATATTCCGCATTTTTTGCATACAAAATTCATTTGTCAAGATTTTTT
>CAZUJD010000429.1:0-2320 GCA_964620025.1 uncultured Ramlibacter sp.
CCTGCCGCTGGAGATCATCACCGACGACCAGGATTTCACCCACGAATGGCTGCGCGAAGGCCAGGTGCTGGGTTGCGTCACCACGCTCAAGCAGGCGCTGCGCGGCTGCAAGGTCGTGCCGCTGGGCGCGATGGACTACATCGCCGTGGCCGGAGCCGGCTATGCCAAGGCCCACGTGCCGCAGGGCCTGACGCCGCACAACTTCCGCGGCCTTCCGTTCATTGCCTTCAACCGCAAGGACGATGGCCAGGCCGAGTTTGTCAGCAAGGCCTTCGGCTTGAAGCGTGTCATGCTCAACCAGTTGTTTGTGCCCAGCTCCGAAGGCCAGGTGCGGGCCGTGCTGGCCGGCTGGGGCGTGAGCATCCTGCCCGAGCTGCTGGTGCGCGGCCTGCTGGAGCAGGGCGCCCTGGTGGACGTTGCGCCCGGCCACAAGCTGCCGATCCAGCTTTACTGGCACTGCTGGAACCTGGAGTCCGACGTGCTGGACGCCCTGAGCGCCGCCCTGACGCGTGCCGCGAACTCTGCCTTGACGAACCCCTGAACCGGGTATCCAATCAAACGATACAAAATGTATCGTTGGTTGCCCACCCGCCTGTTTGTCCGCCTTGTGGCCGTCATGCTGCTCTGTCTGGGGGGCGGGCAGGTCATGGCGCGAACCGTGCTGGACCTGGACGTGCAAAAGCAGCCCATTGGCCTGGTCGACTGGGGCGATGCCTGGACGGATGTCACTGGCCGCGCCGACCTGGAAGGCGTGCTCAAGCTGCCGGCCATGGCGATGCAGCCGACCCACACAGGGCTGTACCCGCTGCGCCCGGGCCAGGTGCTGTGGATCCGCTTCACCGTGCCGCCGGCGCCGGACCACGAACGCTGGTACATCAAGCTGCCCAATGCCGGACTGGACCGTGTGACCCTTTTCACCCGCACCGACCACGGCTGGACGTTCCATGCAGCGGGCGACCACATTCCCGTGGCCAACTGGCCGCTGCCGCACCTGTACCCGATCCTGCCGGTAGCGGTGTCGGCGGCCGACATCGGCAGCTACATGCTGCGCATCGAGGCCAGCAGCAGTTTCAGCACGCCGATCCAGTTTGTCAGTGAGAGCGGGCTGTCGTCCGAGCAGCAGCGCATCTCGCTGGCCCACGGCATGTATTTCGGCCTGCTGGGCATGGTCGCGATCTTTGCGCTGGTCAGCGCCACGGTCATGCGTGATGCGGCCTATGTGTGGTTTGGCCTGTATGCGCTGGCCATCAACGCATCTGTGGCCACCGGGGTGGGTGTGGCAGGCCTGCACCTGTGGCCCAACGCGCCACGCTGGGCTGATGCGGCGGAATACGTCATGCCGGCGCTCAGCTTTGCCCCGCTGCTGGTGTTTGTGGCGCTCACGGCATCACTCAAGGCCCGTTCGGCGGCCGTGCACTGGCTGTTCTGCGCGCTGGCGGCGGGGGCCCTGGGCGCGGCCGCAGGCTGCTACTGGCTGCCCAGCCCGGCGCGCCTGCAATTGCTGCTGGGTGTGGTCATTACCCTGTCGCTGGCGGGGGTGGCGGGCCTGGGCTGGGCCTGGTATCACGGCGACCGGTTCGCGCGCTGGCTGCTGCTGGCCTTCGTGCCCATGTTGCTGGCGCTGCCGTTTCCCCTGGCCCGCTGGCTGGAACTGGTGCCCCTGGGGTTCTGGAGCCAGCATGCGATCCAGATGGCGCTGGCCGTGACGCTGCCGGTGGTGTTCCTGCTGCTGATCCTGCGCAGCCAGGAGCGCCGCGACTACCGGCGCCGCATCAGTCATCTGGACCAGGTAGATCCGCTGACCGGGCTGGTCAACGACGACGTGTTCGCCCACCGGCTGCGCGGCATGATCGAGCGCTCGCAGCGCTTCAATTGCCAGAGCGCGGTGGTGCTGGTGGATTTCACCAACCTGCACAAGCTGCGCGAGGAATTCGGCCGCAAGGCCGTGCTGGAAGTGTTGCTGCGCCTGGCCGGCCGGCTGACCTCGCTGGTGCGCG
Source organism: uncultured Ramlibacter sp. (assembly GCA_964620025.1). Taxonomy (GTDB): domain Bacteria; phylum Pseudomonadota; class Gammaproteobacteria; order Burkholderiales; family Burkholderiaceae_C; genus RAM1. Next base: position 1,998 of record CAZUJD010000429.1, read on the forward strand.
ACGTGGACACCGTGGCACGCGTGGGCGAGGCGCGCTACGGCATCCTGATCGAAGGTCCGATTCCGGCTGACCGTGGCGCATCGGTGGGCTCCAAGGTACTGGCGCGGCTGATCATGCCCTTTTCGCGCATGCCCATGGGGCTGGCCGTGCGCCCCAAGGTGGCGGTGGCCCTGGTGCCCGGACAGGGTGACAACGTGCAGGAGGTGCTGGACCGCCTGGACGCCATGCTCAAGGAAGCCTCGCCCGACTACCGCAAAAACATCTTCGAGGCGGATTCGCAGCCCGCGTCGGTGCCCTAGGACGTGGCTGGACAAGGCGTCGCC
>CAZUJD010000430.1:0-2302 GCA_964620025.1 uncultured Ramlibacter sp.
TGCTGGCCCAGTCGCAGGCCTCGGTGCCGCCGGCGCCGGCCTGGATGTCCAGGAAAGCGGGCAGGGGGTCGGCCGGCTTGTTGAACATGCGGCGGAATTCCAGGCCCTCGACGTCCCTGGCCAGCTTGGCCGCTTCGGACTCAATGGTCTGCAGGCCGGCCTCGTCGCCTTCTTCCTTGCTCATTTCATAGAGTTCAAGGTTGTCGGCCAGCTCGCGCGTGAGGTTCTGCAGCGTCAGGACGACATCGTCCAGCGCCTTTTTTTCCTTGCCCAGCTCCTGGGCCTTTTTGGGGTCGTTCCAGACGCCCGGGTCTTCCAGGGAAGCGTTGACCGTCCTCAGCCGTTCAGCTTTGGCATCGTAGTCAAAGATACCTCCGTAGGTCTTCCGTACGGGCGCTCAGGTCGGTGAGCGTGGTGCCGATGGCATTGATGTGTTCTGCGTCCATGGTGTGCGGTCCTGCGGTGTTCTGGGGTAACCCGCTATTTTCTCATGCGCAGAAACCCTCGATCAGTGTGGCCAATTGGGTGGGCTGGTCGTGGTGCAGCATGTGGGCCGCATCAGCCACCAGCGCGTGCTGCAGGTTGGGTACGGATTTGAGCCGTTCGTGGTACTCGGCCAGGGTGTAGCGGCCCTGCCACCATTGTTCGGGCTTGCTGTCGCTGGCCACCACCGACAGCACGGGCGCGGTGATGCGTGCATACAGGGCCAGCGCCTCGTCCACCTGGTACAGGTTGGCGTTCACGATCTTGTGGGCGGCTTCGCCCAGGATCGCCCACTGGCCCTGCGCGTCGGGTGCGGCCCAGTGCTGCGCCAGCCAGTCGGCCTTGTCCTGCGTCAGGCGCGGGTTGGTTTTCATGAGCCGGCGCGCCACGCCGGCCGCATCGGCATACGGCTTGAGCGCCATGTCACCGCGGTGCAGCGCCTTGACCTCGTCCATCCATTTGGCATAGCGCCCGGGGGCCTGGGCGGGGCGGGTGGCCGGCATGCCAAAGCCTTCCAGGTTGATCAGACGGCGGATGCGCTCGGGCCGCACGCCCGCATACAGCATCACCACATTGCCGCCCATGCTGTGGCCCACCAGATCCACCGGCGCCTCAGGGCTGTAGTGGTCCAGCAGGAAATCCAGGTCGGCCATGTAGTCGGGGAACCAGTAGTTGTCGGCACCGCCGCCGCCGGTCAGGCCGTAGCCGCGCCAGTCGGGGGCGATCACCCAGCGGTCCTGGGCCATGGCGTCCACCACGAACTGGTACGACGCGCCCACGTCCATCCAGCCGTGCACCATCACCAATGGCGGCTGGCCGGCGACAGGCTCTCCCCAGATGCGGACGTGGTATTGCAGGTTGCGGACAGGGACAAACTCGCTGCGCGAGGTTCTTCGGGCTTGGTACATTGGACGGATTATTCAGGAGACAGGGCATGTCCGTCAGTCAAGTCAAGGACAACTACGCTGCGATGCACCAGGGCTTTCGCTGGTCGGTACCGGCGCAATTCAACATGGCGCAGGCGTGTTGCCGCCGCTGGGCCGAGCGCCCGGATGCCGACGAGCGCATCGCCTTGTACGCCCATCAGGCCGACGGCCCCGGCACGCATTACACCTATGCCCAGCTGCAGGACGGCGCCAACCGCCTGTCGGCCGTGCTCAAGGTGCTGGGCGTGCAGCGCGGCGACCGCGTGGCCATCGTGCTGCCGCAGCGGTATGAAACCGCCGTAGCCTACATGGCCGTGCTGCAGATGGGCGCGGTGGGCATGCCGCTGTCCACGCTGTTCGGCCCCGAGGCGCTCGAATACCGGCTGCAGGACAGCGAAGCCCGTGTGGCCATCTGCGACGGCGCCTGTGTGGAGGCCATCAACCAGGTACGCGACGACTGCCCGTTGCTGGAAACCGTGATTGGCGTGGGCGAGGCGGGGCGCCAGGCGGACATCGAGTTTGACCTGGCCCTGGCCCAGGAGTCCGGCCAGTTTGACCTGGTGCACACCCATGCCGACGAGGCGGCTGTGCTGATCTACACCAGCGGCACCACCGGCAATCCCAAGGGCGCGCTCATCCCGCATCGCGCGCTGATCGGCAACCTGAGCGGCTTTGTCTGCAGCCAGAACTGGTTCGGCTTTGACGGCGTGCGCAATGAAACATCCGACGCCGTGTTCTGGAGCCCGGCCGACTGGGCCTGGACCGGCGGGCTGATGGACGCCCTGCTGCCCACGCTGTACTTTGGCCGACCCATCGTCGGCTACAACGGCCGCTTCAGTCCCGAGCTGGCGTTCACCCTGATGCAAAAGCACGGCGTGACGCATACCTTCCTG
>CAZUJD010000431.1:0-2287 GCA_964620025.1 uncultured Ramlibacter sp.
TCAGGTACTAGCGAGTAACATCGTGGAGGTTCGAGTCCTCTCCTGGGCACCAAATATAAGTTAAAAGCCGCCTTTCCCAGGCGGCTTTTGCTTTTTGGGCCCTGTCTTTCAGGCAAGCCGTCAGGCAGGGAATACCGCAAGGGAATACCGCAAGTTCTTCACCCAGCCTCAAATGGGCAGGGCCACAAGGTCGTGGCCTTGCGTGCTCACGATGCGGGCCCGGGTGAATTCCCCGACCTTGAGCGTCTTGCTGATTTTCTCGGGCGCAAGCAGCTTCACCGTTCCGTCAATCTCGGGGGCATCCGCATACGATCGCCCTACCCCACCCTTGCGCCCCAGGCCCGGCGCTGAATCCACCAGCACCTGCATGTTGGCACCGATGCGACGTTGCAGCCGGGCAACCGACACCTCTTCGGCGACCGCCATGAATCGTGCACGGCGCTCCTCGCGCAGTTCCAGCGGCAGCATGCCCGGAATGTCGTTGGCCGCCGCGCCGTCCACCGCGCTGTAGGCAAAGCACCCGGCCCGATCGATCTGCGCCTCGCGCATGAAATCCAGCAGATGCTGGAACTCCTGTTCGGTCTCTCCGGGAAATCCGGCGATGAACGTGCTGCGGATCACGATTTCCGGGCAGGTTTCACGCCAGCGCAGGATGCGTTCCAGGTTACGTTCGCCGCTGGCGGGGCGCTTCATCCGGCGCAGCACGTCCGGATGGCTGTGCTGGAACGGCACGTCCAGGTAAGGCAGTACCTTGCCCGTGGCCATCAGGGGAATCACCTCGTCAACCGATGGATAGGGGTACACATAATGCAGCCGCACCCAGGCGCCATAGGGCGCAGCGATATCCCCCAGTGTCTGGACCAGTTCCAGCATGCGCGTTTTCACGGGCTTGCCGTCCCAGAAGCCGGTGCGGTACTTCACGTCCACGCCATAGGCCGACGTGTCCTGGCTGATCACCAGCAATTCCTTGACGCCGCTTTCAAACAGCGCATGCGCTTCCTTGAGTACATCGCCAATGGGACGTGACACCAGGTCACCCCGCATGGACGGGATGATGCAGAACGTGCAGCGATGGTTGCAACCCTCGCTGATCTTGAGATACGCATAGTGCTTGGGCGTGAGCTTCACGCCCGCCGCCGGCACCAGGTCCACAAACGGATCATGCGGCTTGGGCAGGTTGGCATGGACGGCATCCATGACCTCCTGCGTGGCGTGAGGTCCGGTGACTGCCAGCACGCTTGGATGCATCTCGCGCACCAGGTTGCCGCCCCCCTCGCCCGCGCGCGCGCCCAGACAACCGGTCACGATGACGCGGCCGTTTTCAGCCAGCGCCTCGCCAATGGTGTCCAGGCTTTCACGGACCGCATCGTCAATGAAGCCACAGGTATTGACGATGACCAGGTCAGCGCCCTCAAAGGTCTTGGACGTCTGGTAACCCTCGGCGCTCAGTTGCGTGAGGATCAGCTCGGAGTCCGTCAAGGCCTTGGGGCAGCCCAGGCTGACAAAACCGACTTTGGGGATTTTTGCTTCGGGGGAAAGAACGTCGCTCATCCCCGTATTGTCCCAGTTATCTTCGTGTTCAGCGCTTCAACCCAAAGGCGCCCAGCATCTGCTCGGTCTGTTTCTGCATCTGTTCCTGCATCTTGTCCATTACGGACTTGGACTGCTCAGCATAGGCACCCATCAGCCCCTGCATCATGGGATTCTGCATATTCATGAACTGTGCCCACATCTCGGGCGTCACCACCTTGGACTGTTCGCTCAGCTTGGCCTGGATGTCGGTGAACGCCTGCACGTTCTTCTCCAGGTAGGAGCCCATGAAGCCCTGCATGGCGTGACCATAGAAGCGGATGATGTTGGCCAGCACAGCCTCGGTGAACATCGGCGCACCGCCGGCTTCTTCTTCAAGGATGATCTGCAGCAGGATGCTGCGAGTGAGATCCTCGTTGGACTTCGCGTCACGCACGACAAAAGGCTCGCTGTCCATGACCAGCTGCTTGACCTCGGTCAGCGTGATGTAGGTGGACGTGTCTGTGTCGTAGAGCCGGCGGTTGGGGTACTTCTTGATGATGCGCTGCGCGGGTTTGGCTGCGCCGGCTTTCTTGCTTTGCACTGGGAAACTCCTCGGTCTGGCTCGTGCCCTGGCTGCGCCTGGTGCACCGCAACACATTCTAGGGAGACGGCCACAAGGCACCCCCAAGGTTTACCCTGAGGGTGCGTTCGTTGTGTACCGGAAGATTGGTAGGCGCGATTGGACTCGAACCAACGACCCCCACCATGTCAAGGT
>CAZUJD010000432.1:0-2273 GCA_964620025.1 uncultured Ramlibacter sp.
GCAGGACGGTTGATCAGACGGTCGACCGAGGGCAGCTTCACCAGCAGTGCCTTCGGACCATCAACGATGGATCCGTCAGGCGCGCCCACTACGGACTCCCTGCCGCCAGGGGCTGCGGTTCGTCCGCCTCGTCCGGCGGCGCGCCGAACAGCAGCATGAAATTCACGCCATGGCGCAGCCGGCCCGATTCAGACACCAGCAGGTCCAGCGTGACGGAGGCCAGGTCATCGGCCACCGGGTCCACATACGCGTCCTTTTCCATGGACACGATCTTCAGGTAATGGTTGCACTCGTCGCACGACTCGGTGCGAACGGCACCGCGCGGCGGTGCGACCGTGGGCTGGGCCGCGCCGTCATGGGCAGGCTCCAGCTCCTGGTAGTTGATGCCGCGCGTGCTTTCGCAGCAGCTGCACTTCACGCGCACCATGTGCCACTGGCTCTGGCACAGGCTGCAGTGCAGGTAGCGTGTGCCGGTGTCGTTGCCGCCCAGGCGCACCACGCTGGCCACGGGCTTGCCGGCGCAGCAGGGGCAACTGGTGGCGTCGTCCACCCGGCCGAAAGCCAGGTCGGGGTACTGGGCCTGCGTGTGGGCGACCAGCCGGGTCCAGTACACCTGCAGCGCCGCACCGATCAGCGGCGCCTGGCCGAGATGGAGCCCCAGCATGACGCCGGCCAGCAGGCGGTCGGCCTGGCGTTCCAGTTCCTGCGGTTCGGCCTTCTGCAGGGCCAGCACGGTGTCGCGTGCCGGTCCGGCAGCCAGCCTGGGCAGCAGGTTGGCCAGGATGTCGGCCAGGTCATCGCGCCATTCGGTGCTGCGGCGAAACAGTGTGGGTGCCAGCGGCGCCACACCGGCGCGGGCGGCTTCACCCAGCGCCTGCTCGGTGGGCAGCGGACTGACCCGCGGCGCTGACAGGGCCTGCTGCTGGGCCGCGGCCACGTCGGCCATGAAGATGAGGTAGTCGCGCATGGCATGGCCCGCGGCCAGCTGGCGCAGGCGTGTTTCACGGCTGCCGAACACGCCGGCCGTGTCGGCAAAGCGGATCGGCGTCACGTCGCCCCCGTCGCGGGCGGCGATCTCTTCGGGCGACAGGATCTTGACGGTGACGGCTTCGGTCATGGGTACTGCAGGGTGGCTGTGTAAGGGCAGGCAAAAAAAAGCGGCACAACCATTGTGTGCCGCCGCGGGGCCGGGGGACAACCCCTCATTTACCCCGGGTCATCTCCTCATGCCACAGCGGGTGGTTGGCACGGGCCCAGCCGCGGCTGACCGTGCCGCGCGTCATGGCGCGGGTGGTGCCCTTGACCCAGATGGCCGCGTACACGTGGACGATGACCGTCAGCACCAGCACCACGGCCGACAGCGCGTGCAGCAGCACACCGATGCGCCGCGCCAGGATGGGCAGGTTGGGGAACCAGGCATGCCAGAACAGGATGCCCGTGGCCAGCAGCACCAGCAGGCTCACTGCCATAAGCCAGAACACGATCTTTTGCCCGGCGTTGTATTTGCCTGCGGGCGGCATGCCGTCCTTGTTGCCGCGGAACATCTCGCCCGATTTGTCCAGCCAGGCGCGGTCGGCGTCGTTGAGCACGTTTTCCTTCCACAGCCGCATGAACATCAGCAGGAAGCACAGGAACATCAGCACGCCGAAATACGGGTGCAGGATGCGCGTCCAGGTGCCGCCGCCAAAGAGTGCGGTGAAGAAGTACATTGACGGGTGGAAGAACGCCAGGCCCGACAGGGCCGCGCAGACGAACAGGAGCACGATGGCCCAGTGGTTCATGCGCGTGTTGTCGTCGTAGCGCTGCAGGTCGTTGGAGCTGGTTTTCATGATGATGGCCTCCTCAGGCGGATTCCCGGTCCTTGGCGTCGTCCTTCTCCTCGATCGGCCCGACCTTCATGTAGTGGAAGAATCCGGCCACCACCGCGCCCACCATGGCGGCCACGGCCAGGGGTTTGGCCGCGCCCTTCCACAGCGACACCAGCGGGCTGATGCTGGGGTTGGCGGGCAGGCCCGAATACTGCGTGGGGTTGTCCGCGTGCTTGAGCACATACATCACGTGCGTGCCGCCCACGCCGGCCGGGTTGTACAGGCCGGCGTTCTTGTAGCCACGCTCCTGCAGCTCGCCTGCGCGCTTGTCGCCATAGGCCACCATGTCTTCCTTCTTGCCGAAGGTGATGGCACCCGTGGGACAGGTCTTGACGCAGGCCGGCTCCAGGCCGACCGACACGCGGTCCGAGCACAGGGTGCACTTGTAGGCCTTCTTGTCCTTTT